>NZ_JAQYWT010000333.1:0-217439 GCF_036322545.1 Streptomyces sp. SP18BB07 | reverse complement strand
GGCCGCCCGGGAGGGGTTCTTGCCCCACTCGTCGTACGCGATGAGCGCCTTGCCGGTCTCCACGACGGCCGTACGGGAGTCACGCAGCCAGGAGGGCAGTTTGTCGTCCGGGGCCAGCCAGTACGCGGCACCCACCACCGGGACGGCCGTGATGAGGATGCCCGTGGCGAGCTTGCCGAGACCGACCCAGGCCTGACCGGCCGCGTCCCAGCCGTTGAAGCCGACCAGCGTGCCCAGGCCCTTGATCGTGCCCCACACGCCGTCGACGACGAAGCCGACCGTGAAGTCCCAGGCGTGCTCATGGATGTAGTACCAGGGGTTGGACTCCTCGACCGGGTCGCCCCACGGCAGACCCCCGGCGTTGTTGAGGTCCTCGCCCCGGTAGCCGTACATGTTCTCTTTGTTGCTGCCGTCGTTGACGACGAGCGCCTCGCCGCCGACCAGCGCGACGATCTTGTTGTAGCAGTCGCGTTCGGCGGCCTGGAACGCGGCGTACGCGGCGTTGATGTCGGAGCGGCGGTTGTTGTTCTCCTCGACGAGGTCGCCGTCGGCCCGCCACTCGTCGTCGCCCTCGATCTTCGCGCGGAAGGCGATCGCGTCCCGGCGGAGCTGGTCGAACTTCTGCTTGAGCGGACCGACGGCGGCGGCGTACGTGTCGAGCGCCGAGGCCACGGTCTCCAACTCGGTGGCGAACTCGTCGCCCTTGGCCGCCACCGGCGCGGTCGTCGCGAACAGCGCCTCCGCCTCAGGTGCCTTGTAGTACGCGGAGAGGCCGCCGAAGCGGGTGTGGATCGCCGAGCCCGAGTCCTTCAGGGAGGTGCCGGCCGAACGGACACCCGCGATGCCCAGGTCCAGCTGCTCCAGATTGCCGGTGAACTCGGGGACCTCCTCCGGGATGACGGGGATGTCGTCGCTCACTTCGGCCCCTGCCCGCCGTTCCCGTCGACACCCGGAGGCGGCGGAACGACCGTCGCCTTCAGGGCGTTGGCCTGCTGCGTGGCCGCCATGTCGAGGTCGCCGGTCACATAGGCGTTGGTGGCGTTGGCCGCGCCCTGCACGGAGTCGATGGTGCGTTGCGCCATGTACGCCAGCTTCTGCTGCCGCTCCTGGAGGTACTTGCTCAGCGCCGCCGCGACCGGTCCGACCGGCACCCGTGGCGTACCCGCCACCACCGGCCCGATCATGGGGCCGCTGAACTGCCCGCCCGGCACGGCCGTCCCGGCGGACTCGGCCGCGCTCGCCATGTTCGACACCAGCGAGTTGGCGGCCTTCTCCAGGCCGCCGGCCGCCTCACCGGTCGACTTCAGCGTGGTCTGCACGTTGATCGGATCGATGTCCCAAGCCGGCACCGTCGCTACCCCCGTAACGCCCTGTCGGACACGTCGTACGTACGTCAGTCGCCGAGAAGTTCTTCGTCGGCTTCCCCTAGTACACACGAGCAAACGGCACCGGACAGTTCCCGCTTCACATCGATTCCGTCACAGCAGGCGCTGCTACCGCTCCGTCCGCCGCGTCCACCCCGCCCACGCCGAGGAGATCATGTCCTCGACGCCGTACCGCGACTTCCAGCCCAGCTCGGCGGCGATCCGGTCCGCCGAGGCGACGACGCGCGCGGGGTCGCCGGGCCGCCGGTCGACCACCACGGGCGGCACGTCGTGGCCGGTGAGCGCGTTGATCCGGTCGATCATCTCGCGCACCGAAACACCCTCCCCGCGCCCGATGTTGAGGGTCAGATCCGTGCCCGGCGCCTCGCGCAGCCGCCGCGCGGTCGCCACGTGGGCCTCCGCGAGGTCGACGACATGGATGTAGTCCCGCACGCAGGTGCCGTCGGGGGTCGGGTAGTCGGCGCCGAAGATCCGGGGCGGGGCGCCCTCGGAGAGCTTCTCGAAGACCATGGGGACGAGGTTGAAGACGCCGGTGTCGGCCAGTTCGGGGGTCGCCGCGCCGGCCACGTTGAAGTAGCGCAGGGAGGCCGTCGACAGGCCCGTCGCCCGGCCCGTGGCCCGGACCAGCCACTCGCCGACCAGCTTGGTCTCGCCGTACGGGCTCATCGGCGCGCACGGGGTCTCCTCGGTGACGAGGTCCCCGTCCCGCGCGGCGGACGGCATGCCGTACACGGCGGCGGAGGACGAGAAGACGAAGGACGCGACTCCGGCGTCCGTGACGGCCGAGAGCAGGGTGCGCAGGCCCTCGACGTTCTCCCGGTAGTAGTGCAGGGGCAGTTCGACGGACTCGCCGACCTGCTTCTTCGCCGCGAGGTGGACGACGCCGGTGACGTGCCGGTCCCGGATCACCCGGGCCAGTTGCTCCCCGTCGAGGGTGGAGCCGATCTCCAACGGGACGCCCTCGGGCACCCGTTCGGCGACCCCGGTGGACAGGTCGTCGTAGACGACGGTCTCCTCGCCCGCGTCGAGCATCGCGCGCACCACGTGCGCCCCGATGTATCCGGCGCCACCGGTGATCAGCCAGGTCATGGACGACCGTCCCCTCGTAGTCAAGACGATGTTGCTGGGTTGTTGGTGGAATCGCGTCGGCTCTCAGTGAAGCAGGCGTTTGAGGCGTCGGCGGACGACCTCGGTCAATCCTCGCCAACCGGGCGCGAGTCGTACCGCGAGCGCCCCGGCGTGGGTCGCGTACGGCTGCACCAGGAGCACTCCGTGGCGCGTGCTCGGCAGTGCGCTCCGGCGTAGCAGCCCGGCGCCCGCGAGGGCGTGCGCGGTGGTCTCCCGGCGGCTGCCGTCCGCGAACCGCAGCCGGAGCCGCAGGTCCCACGTGCCCTTGCCCAACGCGGCCAGCTCCAGCGGGACTTCCGCCGTCCAGCTGTCGACGTCCGACTCGTCGGACGCGCCCGGCCCGCTGTCGCCCTCCGCCTCGGGCAGGAGGGGCGCCGTGCCGGTGAAGCCCACGCGCCCGTCGTCGCGTTCGACGAACTCCGCCTCCACGGTCCGGGGCCCCGCCTCCGCCATCCGCCCGTACAGCTCGTGCAGCCGCAGCCGGAGGACCGTGCCCCGGGTGCGGGGGCGCAGTTCCGCGTCGACGGCGGCGGGCAGCAGCTCCATGGGGCGGACCAGGAGATGGTCCAGCTCCACCTGCGGCAGGTCGGCGGACCAGACGGGCGTGCCGTCGCCCGCGCGCGCGTAGGGCGGGGTCAGCCGGGCGGGGCGGGCCGACATCTCCTTGAGGCGGGGCAGGTCGCGCGGCTCCTCGGCGGTGAGGATCACCCGGGCGACGACCCGGCCGGGCGCGGGCGCCGGCGCGAAGTCGCCCTCGTCGAAGGTGGCCAGGTACGCGCGCGTGAGCGTCCACCACTCGCGCCGGTACTCCGCGCCGCGCAGGTCCAGCTCGCGCGCGTACATCCGCAGCGAGTGGTCGAGGAAACGCGTCCGCGTGGCCCGTGCCGGGGCCTTCTCGCCGGCGCCCAGCAGGATGTCGTACGACATCCGGTCGGCATCGAGGCGGGCCCGCCAGTTGGCGATGTCGGAGCGGTCCAGGGAGATGGACAGCCGGGCCGCCGACCGGCGCACCTGCCAGACGTACACCGGGTCGGGGACCAGCGCGACGCGCGGCGCGGCGGCCAGGACGCGTGCGCCGAACACGAAGTCCTCGTACGGGAAGCGGCCCTCGGGGAAACGGATGACGCGCTCGCGCAGGAAGGAGGTGCGGTAGAGCTTGTTGACGCAGAGGGTGTCGTGCACCAGGCGTACGCGCTGGGACGAGTGCGCCACCAGCGTGCGCTGGGCGTACAGCTCGGGCTGCCAGGGGGTCTCCCGGCCGGACGGCAGCTCCTTGCGCACGCACAGCCCCGACGCGACCGGCGCGTCGTGCTCCAGGGCCGCCGCCAGCAGCGCGTCCACGGCGCCGGGCGGCAGGATGTCGTCGCTGTCCAGGAACATCACGTACGGCGCGGTCGCGACGTCCAGGCCGGTGTTGCGCGGGGTGCCGCAGCCGCCGCTGTTGGACGTGCGCCGGACCACCCGCAGCCGGGGCTCGTCCTCGGCGAGTCGCTCCAGCAGTTCCGCGCTGCCGTCCGTCGAGCAGTCGTCGACGGCGATCACCTCACGGACGGCCTGCCCTTGTGCGAGGGCCGAGCGCACGGCGTCCGCCACATGGGCCGCGTCGTCGTACCCGATGACGACGACGGAGACCTGCGCCTGCTGAAGAGCCATGGTTGCCCCGCACCTGTGAGAGGTATGTGTGCAAATCTTCCCTTAAGGGCGGCTTCGCGGCCCCGTGGGGAAGATGGCACGCGGGAGGCTGGGGTTCCGCATGACGGTGTCGGATTCTGCGGGGTACTGACGGTCACCCGGCCGGATCCGTGAGAGCCGCCTCGTCCAGGGCGACCGTCAGGCGGTCCAGGCGGTCGCGCAGATCACGGATGTCGTCGATGTCCAGGCTGGTCGCGGAGACGATCCGGCGGGGCACGGCCAGAGCGCGTTCCCGCAGGGCAGCGCCCTCCTCGGTCGGTCGCACCATCACCGAGCGCTCGTCGCGCGCGCTGCGCTCGCGCCGGACGAGGCCGGCCGCCTCCAGGCGCTTGAGCAGCGGCGAGAGCGTCCCGGAGTCGAGCCGCAGGTGCTCGCCGAGCTTCTTCACGGGCAGCTCGCCCTGCTCCCACAGAACGAGCATCACCAGATACTGCGGATAGGTGATCCCCAGGTCCTTGAGGACCACGCGGTAGACACCGTTGAAGGCGCGCGAGGCGGCGTGCAGGGAGAAGCAGATCTGCCGGTCGAGACGGAGGAAGTCCTCCTCGGAGATCTGCCCGGAGATCTCCGAGGAGATCCCCTCGGGCGTGGAGGCGGGGCTCTTGGTCATGACTCCAGGGTAACTCCTGTCCGCCATTTAGTTGTGTGCAATTGAATTGTGTGCTCTACTGGAGTCCGTGAACGGCGGTCGGACCGGACCGCCGGACGTGAGATGACCTGTGAAAGGGATGGTTCTCCCATGGACGCGCTCTACACCGCTGTCGCCACCGCCACCCACGGCCGCGATGGTCGCGCCGTCACCAACGACGGCAAGCTCGACCTCGACCTGGCCCTCCCGGTGGAGCTCGGCGGCAACGGCCAGGGCACCAACCCGGAGCAGCTCTTCGCCGCCGGTTACGCGGCCTGTTTCGCCAGCGCCCTCGGCCTCGTCGGCCGCGCCGCCAAGGTCGACGTCAGCGACGCCGCCGTGACCGCCGAGGTCGGCATAGGCAAGGAGGGCGAGGGCTTCGCCCTGAAGGCCACCCTCCGCGTCGAGCTCCCCGACACCGTCGACGAGGCCCTCGGCCGCAAGCTCGTCGAGCAGGCCCACCAGGTCTGCCCCTACTCCAACGCTACCCGCGGCAACATGCCGGTCGAGCTGGTCGTCGAGTAGGTCACCCCGCGGGGGCTCCGCCGCAACGGCGTGACACCCCGCCGCTCGGCGCGGATCGCTCCGTACCACTCCCCCTACGGGGCGATCCGCGCCAGCACCTCCCCGGTCCGCGGACTCCAGTCCACGACCACCGCCTCCGCCGGCACCTTCTGCCGCGGGGTCAGCACCAGCCACCGCACCCCGTACCGCCGCGCGACGACCGCACGCCGCTCGCGCGTCGACGCCGGATCCAGATACGCCCGCACATCCGCGTGCCGCCGACCACGCTCTCCCTCCTCCAGCGCGGGATCGGGCCAGGTCGGCGCCGCCATGTTCACCCCGTACCCGGGGAGCGCGCGGGCCGCGGCGTACCCGTCGGTGATCAGCGTCTCGCCCGCCCGCACATGCCGCGCCGCCCAGTCGTACGACGGCCAGCGCGGCGGCTGGTCGAAGCCGACGGGATCCAGCGCCCGGGGCACGACCGCCCCCGCCTGGACGGTCCAGAAACCCACGCAGACCCCGACGGCCGCGGCCCCGCCCAGGAGCCGCCGGGCCCAGCCCCACGGCCGGGGCGCCGCCAGCTCCACCGCCAGGGCGAACTGCGCCGGCACCGCCGCGAGCGCCAGCACCCTCCCGTACGTGTAGTGCCCGCTGACCCAGCCGTACGCCACCGTCAGGCACTCCACCGCGCACATCAGCACCAGCGGGTCCCTCGGCGACCGGCGCCCCCGCGCCCACAGCGCCGGCAGCCCGAGCAGCATCGCCAGCCAGAGGTTCCCCGCCGCGCTCTCGTACAGCAGGCGGTGGACCCCGTCCACGCCCGGGTGCCCGACCAGCGACAGGACGGCGTAGTACGGCCAGGACACCGCCACCGCGAGGGCGGCCGCGCCCGCCGACGCCCACCGGGCCACCACCGGGCGCCGCCAGCCGCGCTGCCAGGCCGCCACGATCGCCACGGCCCCGGCCAGCGAGGCCACCGCCGTGATCGGATGCACCAGCACGATCAGCCCGTACAGCGCCCCGAGTGCGGCGTACGCCCAGACGCCGCCGAGACCGCTCGGCCCGACGTACCGCACCCGCCCGGGGGAGCCGCCCCCACGCGCGCGTGCCCCCGTCCACGCCCAGGCCCAGAACGTCAGCCCGGTCGCGAACGCCGACGGGTAGCCGAGGGTCATGGTCAGCGACATCAGCCCGAGGAAGCCGCTCCACAGGACCCGCTCGGTGCCCCACAGCAGCGTCATGAACAGCACCGCGAGGACCGGCGCCCACGGCCGGGGCGTCAGCACGCGGACGAAGCGGCCGATCCCGGTGAGCAGCACCAGCAGGTTCACCGGCCCGGCCAGCTTCACCACGGACCAGCCGCTCAGCCCGGTCAGCCGCGCGAGCACGCCCTGCGCGACGGCGTACGGGGAGTAGTACGGGCTGCCCGCGCCCGGCAGATCGGCGGTCGGGTGGGCCGGGTGCAGCAGGTCCCAGCGCAGCCGCTCGACGACCGCGGCGTGCTGGCCGGCGTCGCAGCACAGGGGCACCCGCCAGTACGCCAAGGTCATGACCAGCCAGAACAGCCCGCCCATGACGACATACGGGGTCGGTCGGCGGGACAGCCGGGTACGGCCGCCGCGCAGCGCGGTGACACCGAGCGCGCCCCGCCGACGGCGCCGGACGCGCGGGTCCGGGCCGGAGCCGGGGGTGGTGTGGGCTGTGCGGGGCATTTGCCGTGTATTCCCGGTATGGCCGGGAGGGTCAACGGCTCAGCTCGCGGTCACCACATCGAGTGAGTCGCGGGTGGTGGTGATCCGCTCCAGCAGCAGCGGCAGCCCCAGGACCGGCAGCAGCCACGCCACGACGATCAGCCGGTCGCCCCAGATGGTGATGTCGGGATGCGCGGCCTGGTTGAGGATGCCCGTGCACGCCGCCGCGAGCACGAACCAGCCGAACACCGGCCGCTGCCGCAGCGCGCCCCACGCGCCCGCCACCAGTGCGGCGAGGAACAGCGGCTGGGTCAGCTGCCGACGCCCCCACTCCGCCCAGAAGTTCGCCTCCAGGCGCAGGAACTCCGGCCACGGGGCGGTCCGGTCGGGGCGCGTGAAGTGATCGGTGAGCAGGTCCTGGAGGCTCTCCGTGGACGCCGGGTGGTGCAGCAGCGCGGCGAGCGCCGGCGTGCCCACCACCGCGCACGCGGACACGGCCCCGACCGGCAGGACCCATGGCTCACCACCGCGCACGCTCCCGTGCCCGCGTCGCGCGGCGACCACCGCGCACGCCCCCGCCAGACACACCCCCAGGAACAGCGCCTGTGAGTGCTTCACCGTGAAGAGCGCCGCCAGGGAACCGGCGACCAGCGCCGCCCCCGCCCGCACCCGGCCCTCCCTCGCCAGGGCGCACCCCCAGAGCGCCGTCAGCGTCAGGGCCAGCAGCACACCCTCGGTCATGGGCCGCATGGCGGTCGCGCCGCAGGGGAGCACGTAGTAGAGGGCCTGTCCGGTGAGGGCGACGCGCACAGGCGCGCGGACGGCACGCAGGACCACGTAGGCCAGGACGCCCCCGGCCGCCGCGATCAGCACGCTCGCCAGCCACACGCCCCACAGGACCCCGAACACCGCGACGAACGGGGCCAGCAACAGCGGATACCCGGGCCGCACCTCGAAGATCCGCAGGAACCGCTCCGAGGTGAACGGCGCGATCGGGACGCCCGACTGCCCGGCCGCCAGCCGCCGGTCCACCTTCCGCCACAGCTCCCGCCGGCACTCCTCGGCGACCCGCGCCGCCGGACTCGGCGCCCGGAACCGCACCACGTCCACGCGCTGCTTCCGCTCGGCCCACGCCGCCCGGCTCCCGCAGTAGTGGTCGATGGTCCCGGCGGCCGACTCCCGCACACCCGCGCCGCCCAGCGTGAGGGCGTACGAGACGTAGTTCCTGGTGTCGGGAGTGGCGCGCCCGGTGACGCTCGCCAGTTGGCACAGCGCGAAAACGGCGGCGAGCAGCAGCACCCACGCCCGCGCGCGCGTCGCGAGGACCCGCGCCCGCACGCCGACCGTGGGCGCCCTCATGACGACGGGACAGCGGCGGCGGCCGCCGAGGACGAGGCCGGTCGAGGCGCGGGCACCGCCCCCGCCGTCCCACCCAGCATCAGTGTCCGCACGACCCGCTCGGACGCCCGCCCGTCGTCGAACTCGCAGTACCGCTCCCGGAATCCGGCCCGCAGCCGCGCCGACTCCCTGTCCCGCCACTGCCCGGAGTCGAACAGCCAGGCGAGCTCCCGGTAGGAGCGGGAGACATGGCCGGGCGGGTCGGCGGTGATGTCGAGGTACATGCCCCGGCTCGCGGCGAAGGCGTCGAGGTCGTCGGCGTGGACGACGATCGGCCGGTCCAGGTTGGCGTAGTCGACCATCAGGGCCGAGTAGTCCGTGACCAGGACGTCGGAGGCGAGCATCAGCTCCTCCACATGCGGTTCGTCGGTCGCGTCCACGACGACACCCCGCCGGTGCAGCTCGGCCAGCCCGAACCCGCGCGCCGGGCCGTCCGCGAGCGACGGATGCAGCCGCACCAGGAGGGTGAGCGCCTCGCCCAGGCTGCGCCGCAGGTCGGCGGCGAACCGGGCGAGGTCGAAGCGCTCGACGTGGCCGCCGCGCCGGTAGTCGCGGGGCGTGGGCGCGTACAGCACGACCGTGTGCCCGGCCGGGACGCCCAGCCGCTCACGGACCGCCGCGCCGCTACCCGGACCGGCATTCACGAGGACGTCGTTGCGCGGGCTGCCGGTCCGCAGCGAGGTGAAGCCGCACGGGTACGCCCTGCTCCACACCAGCTCGGAGTGGCGGTTGGCGACGAGACTGTGGTCCCAGCGGTCGGCCCCCCGCAGCATCCCCGGCACATCCACGCCGAGCCGGGCACCCGGCTTCCGCAGCAGGTCGGCGCCCATGAACTTGAGCGGGGTCCCCTGGTGGGTGTGGACGTGCACACTGCCCGGCCGCTTGGTGAGGGCGCCCGGCCAGTCGGCGTTGCCCACGAAGTACGTCGCCCGCGCGGCCAGCCGCAGATACTCGGGCGAGCCCGGCGTCACATGCTCCACACCCGGCGGCAGCGCCGCCACCCGCTCCGGCCGCACCACCCACACGCCCCGGATGTGCGGCGCGAACTCCCGGGCGGCCTGGTACACGGCCGCCGGATCCCCCAGCACCCCACGATGGGAGAACGCCGAGTACAGGGCCAGGTTCGGGTCCAGCGGCAGCCGCTCGTGGGCCAGCGACCAGCCCCGCCCGATCCACTCGGCGCCGGCCGCCCACAGTCGCTCCCCGCGCACGCCCAGCGCGGTACGGGCGCGGGCCGCGCACCGCCGGGCGCGGTAGGCGGGCCAGCCGCCCTCCAGTACCCGGTGCGCGGGGGCCGGGGAGTCGTCGCCCGACCGGTGCTTCCGGTACAGCCCCTCCGTCCGCCGGAAGAACTCGGCCTGGTCGCCGGGCGGCACCCGGTCCGATGCGGCGAGGATGTCCAGACAGTGGTCCGCCATCGCGCTCCGCACCCGGGAACACCAACTCGCCAGTTCCGGACGGGACTTCAGATGGGCGAAGACCCTTTCGTACTGGTCGTGCACGTCGAAGTGCCCCCGGCCGGAGGTGGACAGGAGGGTGCCCCGCGGGCGCTGCCGGCAGGACACGCAGATCCGGTCCAGCGTGGCGATCCGCCCGGCGCCGAGCAGCACCGGGAACGTCCACGGCGTGTCCTCGTAGTGGCCCGGCGGGAACCGGAAGCCGTGCGCCTCCAGGAACTCCCGCCGGTACGCCTTGTTCCACACGACCGTCGGCAGGCCGAGGACCTCCGGGCGCTCCGCGACCGTGAAGACGCCCTCGCCCACCGCGCTCAGGAGGTGCGCGCGGGCGTCGCGGCGCGTCTCGCCCCACCAGTACGCGCGGACGTGGTCGAAGACCAGCACATCGGGGTCCCCGGCCTCCTCCAGCCGGTCCGCCAGCGCGCGCAGGGCGCCCGGCACGAGGGTGTCGTCGCCGTCGAGGAAGAGGACGAAGTCACCGGTGGCGTACGGCAGTCCGGCGTTGCGGGCGCGGCCCGGGCCCACGTTCGCGGGCAGGTGCAGCACCCGTACCCGCGCGTCACGGGCGGCGTACGCGTCGAGGATCTCGCCGCCGCCGTCCGGCGAGCAGTCGTCGACGGCGATCACCTCCACGTCCCCGTACGACTGCTCCAGAACCGAGTCGAGGCACTCGCGCAGCTGGCCCCGGACCTCGAAGACGGGAATGACGACAGTGAAACGGGGCATGTCCTCAGCTCCTCACGAGGGTCGCGGCGGTCGGAGTCGGCGTCGGGGCCGGTGTCGGGGTCGGCGTCGGGGCCGGGGCGCGCTCGGCGAGCGGCACCACCGGCGGCAGCGCCTCCGGGCGCTCGCGGAGGAACACCCGCCGTACCACCCGCTCCGCCGCCCGGCCGTCGTCGAACTGGCAGAACCGCTCCCGGAAGACGGCCCGCAGCGCGTCGGACTCCGTATCCGCGTACGAGCCGTCACGGAACAGGTCCGCCAACTCCCGCTCGGTGCGCGCCACATGACCGGGCGGCGCGGCCGGCAGATCGAAGCAGACGCCCCGGGTCTCCCGGAACACCTCCCAGTCGTCCGCGAGGATCACGACGGGACGGTCGAGGTGGGCGTAGTCGAACAGCAGGGACGCGTAGTCGGTGATCAGCGCGTCGGCGGCGAGGCAGACCTCCTCGACGCGGGGGTGCGCGGTGACGTCGATGATCCGCCCGCCGCTTCGGCGAGGGGGGCCGGCGGCGGAGCGGCGGGGCGCCCGCAGCAGCACCACGAACTCCTCGCCCACCGCCTCGCACAACGCCTCCAGGTCGAGCCGGGCCTCGTGGCCGGGGGCGTGGTCGCGGTGCGTGGGGGCGTAGAGGAGGGCCTTCCTGCCGTCGGGAACGCCCAGCGCACGCCGGGCGCGCGCCACGTCCTCGGCCGTGGCCGTGCAGAGGACGTCGTTGCGCGGGCAGCCGTACTCCAGCTGTTCGTACCGCCCGGGGAAGGCCCGCTCCCAGGTCTCGGTGGTGTGCCGGTTGGGGGAGAGGACGAAGTCCCAGTGGTCCACCTGCCCGAGGAGCTTCTTCGCCCCGGCGGGACCGTCCGCCCCGGCGGCGACCACCGGATACGCGGACCGGTCCAGGCCCGTTGCCTTCAGCGGGGTGCCGGGCGGGATCCGGAGATGGACGCTTCCGGGACGCTTGACGACCGTGTCGCCGAGGTCGGCGCAGTCGGCGCCGTCGACGAGGTACTTGGCGCGGGCCAGCAGCCGCCAGGCGCGCGGAGTGCCGACGACGGCGTGCTCGGCGCCCCGGGGGACCCGGTCCACCGCGTCGGCCGGGACGAGGAACACCGAGCGGACCCGGGGGGCGAGTTCGCGGACCTTCGCGTGGAGGGCGACGAGGTCACCGCCGACGCCACGGTCCCGGTGCGCGCGGTACACGGCGAGGTCGCGGTCCAGCGGCAGACGGCGCTGGGCGGCGTACAGGGCGCGGGACAGGGGCGTGCGAGGACGAGGGAGCGCGGCCAGGGCTTCGACGGCGGCCCGGTGCGCGGCGTGCAGGGCCCGGAACCCGGCGTACGAGCCGCTCGCGAGCAGTCGGTGCTGGAGTCCGAGGCGGCCGGCGGGCGGGGTGAAACCGGCCGGGCGGTGAAGGTCGTAAAGATGGGTGGCGCGGCGGAAGAAGGCCCGGCGGTGGTGGGCGGGCAGCCGCTCCAGGTGCGCGAGACCGCGCAGGACGATCGCGAAGAGCCGCCCGAACAACGCCTCCGACAGCCCCTGCCCGGCCGCGGCCCGGGCGAGCACCAGCTCCACCTGGTCGAGGAGCTCCAGGTGGTGGTCGCCGGGCGCGTACAGGCGGCTGCCCTGTCGGCGCAGCAGATGGCGTACGCAGACCGTGTCCCGTAGCTCGGCCGTGCGGTCGGCGGCGAGGGCGACCAGGCCGTTCCAGCCGAGGTCGGTGAAATAGCCGATGGGGAAGGTGAGTTGGCGCTCGACGAGGAAGTCCCGGCGGTAGGCCGCGCTCCACGCCGGGGCGTCCGGGCCGGCCGGGCGCACGACGGTCGTGGCGCCCTCCCACCAGTGCGCCCGCTCGTGCGCGAAGTACAGGACGTCCGGGTCGTCGGTCTCGTCCAGCCGGTCCGCGATCGCCCGCAGCGCGCCGGGCGCGAGCGTGTCGTCCCCGTCCAGGAACAGCACGTACGACCCGTGCGCGGCCGCGAGTCCCGCATTGCGGGCGGCGCTCAGCCCGCCCGCCGGGGGCGACTCGACCGGGGCGACACGGGTGTCCCTGACGGCGTACGCGGCGCTGATCGCCCCGGCCGGCGAGTCCGCCGCCGCCTCGTGCACCGGAATCAGCTCGAAATCACCGAACGGCTGACCGAGAACCGACTCCAGAGCGAGCGGTAGCCGCCCTTCTACGCCGTAGGTGGGGACGATGATGCTGAAGCGGGGCATTCTTTCCTTTCGGGATGCGTTGTCGGGGGCGTCGTGGGGTGCGTCGTCGGGTGCGGGTCCGGTGGGGCTTCTCGCGCAGTTCCCCGCGCCCCTAACGGCATGGGGCGCGCCCGGTGCTTTTAAGGGGCGCGGGGAACTGCGCGACCAGCCCCCGCCGGGCCCGCGGATGGGGGTCGAAGGGGCGCAGCCCCTGGGGATGGGACGGGTAGGGGCGGCGGGGGCGAGAAAAACGCCTACGTCCCCAGCAGCTCGTCGGTCGCCCCCGCCCGCATACTCGCCGCGGACGGAACCGGATGCCGCTCACCCAGCGGCACGACATCACCCGGCGGCACCTGCTCACCCAGCACCACCCGCCGCACCACCCGCTCCGCCGCCCGCCCGTCGTCGTACGGACAGAACCGCTCCCGGAACGCCGCCCGCAGCTGCGCCGACCGCGACCCCCGCCAGTGCCCCGTCGCGAAGATGTCGATCAGTTCGTCCTCGCTGCGCGCCACCGCCCCCGGCGCGCACGCCCGCAGATCGAAGTACGTCCCGCGCGCCGCCTCGTACGCCTCCCAGTCCTCCGCGTGGATCACGATGGGCCGGTCGAGGTTGGCGTAGTCGAACATCAGCGACGAGTAGTCCGTGATCAGCGCGTCCGAGGCGAGGCAGAGGTTCTCCACGCTCGGATACCCGGTGACGTCCAGCAGCCGGCCGTGCGCCAGATCGGTCAGCGGGGAGCCGTACGCGTGGTGCGCCCGGGCCAGGACGACGAAGCGCGGCCCGAGTTTGCGCAGGACGCGCTCCAGGTCCAGATGGGCGCGCTGCGCGTGCCGGTAGTCGCGGTGCGTCGGGGCGTACAGGACGGCGACCGCCCCCTCGGGCACCCCGAGGTGCTCGCGCACCCGGGCCACGTCCGCCGAGTTCGCCCTCAGGAACACGTCGTTGCGCGGCGAGCCGTATTCGAGGGTGGTGAACGGCGAGGGGTAGACGCGCTCCCAGACGAGCGTGGAGTGGCGGTTGCCGGACAGGACGTAGTCCCACTGGTCGCTGCCGCGCAGGACGTCCTCGAAGTCCGTGCCGCGCGCTGCCGCCGGCCGGTCCCGCAGATCGGTCCCCATGTGCTTGAGCGGGGTGCCGTGCTGGGTCTGCAGCAGCACCTGGCCGCGCCGCTTGACCAGCCGTCGGTCGAAGTCGGTGTTGTTCACCAGGTACTTGGACCGGGCGAGCGCCGTCCAGTACGCCATCGAGCCGGGCAGCACCCGCCGGGTCGCCACCGGGAGCGTGTGGTGGTGCTCCGGGCGCGCGACCCACGAGGTGCGCATCGAGGGGACGTACGTCCGGAACGCGTTCTCCAGCGCGGCCGGGCTGCACTCGTAGCCCCGGCCCCCGTACGCGGCGAACACCGCCCGGTCCGCGTGCAGCGGGAGCAGACGCTGGACGCGGTAGTGCAGGCGCAGGCCGCCGGCGCGGAGCAGCCCGGCCAGGCCCCGCACCAGGCGACCGGCGCCCCGGACCAGCCGCGCTCCGGCCCACAGGGCGCGGTAGAGGCGCGGGCTGCCCAGCCGCAGGAGCGCGTGCCGGAGCCGGGCGCGGGCGCGGAGCGGCGCACCGGTGGTGCGATAGCGGGCGCAGTGCGCGCGGACCGTGCGCAGGAACTCGGCGCGCGCCTCGCGCGGCAGCCGGTGGCGCCGGGAGAACACGGAGGTGAGGTGATCGAGCATGCGCCGGAACAGCACCGGACGCCACTGCGCCAGCTCCGGCCGCTCGTCGAGGTAGGCGAACACCCGGTCGTACTGCTCGAACACATCGAAGTGACTGTGCGTAGTCGCCCCGAGGAGGCTGCCGTGGCGGCGCCGGCGGTGGTGGACGCAGACCCGGTCGAGGGTGGCGACGGACTCGGCCGTCATCAGCACGGGGTACGTCCAGGCCGTGTCCTCGTAGATGCCGGGCGGGAACCGGAAGTCGTGGTCCTCGACGAACTCCCGTTTGTACGCCTTGTTCCAGGCCGCGGGGCGGACGGTGAGCAGTCCGGGGCGGTCGTCGAGCCGGAACGGGGCCGGGCCCTGCTCGGTGAGCCGGCGGTCGCGCGGGTCGTGGACCGGCTCGCCCGACCAGGAGACACGGGCGAAGTCATGGACGAGGACGTCCGGTTCGCCGGTCTCCTTGACTCGGTCGGCGATCGCCTGCAGCGCGCCCGGCGTGAACGTGTCGTCGCCGTCGAGGAAGAGGAGGTAGTCGCCCCTGGCGTGCTCCATCCCCGTGTTGCGGGCGGCACCGGGCCCCGCGTTCTCCCGCAGGCGCACGGTGCGCCGCACCCGCGGGTCACGGGCGGCGAACTCGTCGGCGATCGCCCCGCAGTTGTCGGGCGAGGCGTCGTCGACGACGATCAGTTCGAGGTCGGTGAAGGACTGGGACAGCACAGAATCCAGGCATTCGTGCAGGTACGCCTGAACCTTGTACGCGGGAACGATGACACTGAACCTGGGCAAGGAGGACATCCATGGGTCGGCGCGGGCATACTGCCCGGAAACGGCCGATGGGATGATTTGGTTACGGTGCGTGTTCCATACGGGGGATTCGACGGGGAGTTGGGGGCGCACGGGTGTGTTCGCGGGGGGCTGGTGGTGAGGGCCGCGC
Source organism: Streptomyces sp. SP18BB07 (assembly GCF_036322545.1). Classification (NCBI taxonomy): domain Bacteria; kingdom Bacillati; phylum Actinomycetota; class Actinomycetes; order Kitasatosporales; family Streptomycetaceae; genus Streptomyces; species Streptomyces sp. SP18BB07. Next base: position 202,005 of record NZ_JAQYWT010000333.1, on the reverse strand, counting down.
GCGCAACCCCCACCACACGGCGCCTACTTCACGGCTCCCGCCATCACCCCCGACACGAACTGCCGCTGGAACGCGAAGAACACGGCCAGCGGGATCACCATCGAGATGAACGCGCCCGGCGCCAGCACCTCGATGTTGCTGCCGAACTGCCGTACCTGCTGCTGGAGTGCGACCGTCAGCGGCTGCGAGTCGGAGCTGGAGAAGACCAGCGCGACCAGCATGTCGTTCCACACCCACAGGAACTGGAAGATCCCGAGGGACGCGAGCGCCGGTGCGGCCAGCGGCAGGACGACCGTCGCGAACAGCCGTACCTCACCGGCCCCGTCCAGTCGCGCCGCCTCCAGCAGCTCGCGCGGGATCTCCGCGAAGAAGTTCCGCAACAGGAAGATCGCGAACGGCAGTCCGAAGCCGACGTGGAAGAGCACCACACCGATGATGTCGCCGAAGATCCCGAGGTCCCGGAAGAGCCCGGACAACGGGATCAGCGCCACCTGCACCGGCACCACCAACAGCCCCACCACGCCCATGAACCACCAGTCCCGGCCCTTGAAGTCCAGCCAGGCGAAGGCGTATCCGGCCATCGCGCCGATCAGGACGACCAGCAGCGTCGCCGGGACCGTGATCCAGACCGTGTTGAACAGGGCGTCCGTGATGCCGTCGTTCTCGAGCAGCGACTCGTAGCTCTTGGTGGTGAGTTGGGCCGGGGCCGAGAACACCTTCCACCACCCGGAGGTGGAGATGTCGGTCGGGTCGCGGAACGACGAGACCAGCAGCCCGAAGGTGGGCACCAGCCAGAACAGCGCCACGAGGAGCAGGAAGAACCGCAGTGCGCCCCCGGCCGCGCCGCTCGCGAGCCGGGAGGCGACGGAGCGTTTCTCGACCGGCCCGGTAGCCACGGGGCGTTCCTCGACAGCCGTCACCGCTGGCGCTCCTTCCTGAGCCGCCGGATGTTGACCCACATCACCGGCAGCACGAGCAGCAGCAGGACCACACCGATCGCGCTGCCGAGACCGAAGTCGCCCCCACCGCCGTACGACACCAAGTAGAGCTGCAGAGCGAGGACGTTGGCCTCGTCCTGGGTGGGCTGGGGCGCGATGATGTAGACGAGGTCGAACACCTTCATCACATTGATCATCAACGTGACGAGGACGACGACCAGGACCGGCGCGAGCAACGGCACGGTGACCTTCCGGAACACCTGCCACTCGTTGGCCCCGTCCACCCGGGCCGCTTCGAGCAGATTGCGGTCCACCCCGGCCAGCCCGGCCGCGATCAGCACCATCGCGAAGCCGGCCCACATCCAGACGTACGACCCGATGACGGCCGGCGTGACCAGGGTCGGGCCGAGCCAGTCGATGCCGTTGTAGGGAGCCGCGAAGTTCGAGCCGGGCAGGCGCAGTTGAGCTCCGTCGGCCGCCGCGGGCAGGCTGAACGTGCCGTCACCGCCGCTGGTCGCGGTGGCGACGACCTCGCCGTCCTTCACCGCCTCGACCTTGACGCCCTCCAGCCCCTTCTCGCCCGGGTCGACGGCCCCCTTCTCGCCACCGCCGCCGAGCCGGAAGTCCAGCCAGACGGTCCCGGTGACCCCGCCGGCGTCGGCGGGCCCGGCGGCCTTCGCGTCCCGCGCGTCGCCGGGCAGGCTGTTGGGGGCGATCCCGACGAGGGGGAGGAGCGCAGGGGTGCCCGACCGCACGGTCCCGTCCGTGATGAACGACCCGCCGCCGGACGCCTTGAGGTCGCTCACCTGGGCATTGGGCCGGGCCTTCGGATACACCGACTCGTCCACGAACACGTCGTGCACGGACGTCACGACCGCGTTGGCGACACCTTGGTCCGGATCCTGTTCGTACACCAGCCGGAAGATGATGCCCGCGGCCAGCATCGAGATCGCCATCGGCATGAAGACGATCAGCTTGAACGCCGTTCCCCAGCGCACCCGTTCGGTCAGCACCGCGAAGATCAGTCCGAGCGCGGTGACGAGGGCCGGGGCCACCGCGACCCAGATCGCGGTGTTGCGTACGGCGACGAGGGTCGCGTCGTCGGAGAAGATCTCCGCGTAGTTGTCGAGGCCGACGAAGCCCGAGCCGTCCGCGTCGAACAGGCTCCGCCAGACCGAGTACCCGATCGGGTAGACCACGAGCGCGCCGAGCAGCACCAGCGCGGGCAGCAGAAACAGCACCGCCACCCACAGCCGGGTACCCGTCACGCTCTTGCGCGGTGCGGCGGGGGACGCCGGCCCTTCACCGGCGCCCCCCGCCGTCTTCGTCGTTGTCCCGGCGGACGACATGAGTCGCCGTCAGCCGTTCCCGTAGGCCTTGGCCGCGTCGGTCTCCAACTGCTTCTGCGCACCGGCCACGTCGTCGGGGTTCTTCAGGAAGTCCTGGAGGTCCTTCCACTCACCGACGCCCTGGGTGCCGCCGAACGCCGCCGGGGCCTGGTCGGACATGTCGAAGCGGAAGTCGTCACCCGCCGCGAGCAGCGCCTTGGCGATCTCCCTGGTCACGTCGTCCTTGTAACTGCCCTCATCCATCTCCTTGTTGGGGGACAGGAAGCCGCCCTGCGCCGCCCAGATCTCCGCCGCGTCGGTCGAGGCGAGGAAGGTGAGCAGCGCCTGCGCGCCCTTGCCGTCCTTCAGGGCCACGGCCGCGTCGCCGCCGGTGACCACGGGGGAGTCGTCGCCGACCGCCGGGAACGGGAACACCTTGGCGTCCGTGCCGATCTTGGCGTCCGTGTCGCCGTTGATGGTGACGGCCACGAAGTCGCCCTCGAAGACCATGCCGGCCGGGGCGTCCCCGGTGAAGGTCTGCGTGATCGACTTCGGGTACTCGGTCCGCAGCGCGCCGGACGCCCCTCCCGCGATCAGCTCGTCCTTGCCCCACAGCTCCGCGAGCTTGGTGAGGGCTTCCTTCACCGAGGGGTCGGTCCACTTGATCTCGTGCTTGGCCAACTGGTCGTACTTCTCCGGGCCCGCCTGCGACAGATAGACGTTCTCGAACCAGTCGGTGAGCGTCCAGCCGTCGGCGCCGCCGATGGACACGGCGGGCGAGCCGGCGTCGGACAGCGTCTGCGCGGTCTGCAGGAACTCGTCCCAGGTCTTGGGCTCCTCGGTGATCCCGGCCGCCTCGAACGCGGCGGTGTTGTACCAGACGAGGGACTTGTTGGCGGCCTTCGCGTAGACGCCGTACTGCTTGCCCTCGTAGGCGCCGAGTTCCTTCCAGCCGTCCGAGAAGTTCTTGTCCAACTGGGCCTGGGCCTCGCTGCCGAGCGGCTTCACCCAGCCCTTCTCGGCGAACTGGTGCAACACGCCGACCTGCGGCAGGAACGCCACGTCCGGCGGTTTGCCGCCCTCGATCTTCGTACCGAGGAACGTGGACGTGTTGTTGCCGGTCGGCACGAACGTCACCGAGGCGCCGGTGCGTTTCTCGAACTCGTCCAGCACCTTCTGGAAGTTGTCCAGCTCCGGGCCGGTGAAGACCGCCGCGACCTCCAGCTTCTGGCCGTCCAGCTTGGGGAGTTCCACGGTGGCCTCGGTGCCGCCGTCGTTGCCGTTGTCTCCGCCGTCGTCCTTGTCGTCGTCACCGCCGCACGCCGTGAGCGAGAGGGCGAGGACGCCCGCGGCGAGGACCGCCAGGGCCTTGGACGTGGGCTGGCCATGGGGGTTGGGCTTGCGTGTGCGGCCGATGCGGCTGATACGGCCGATGCGTGCAATGCGATCTGTGCGGTGGATGTTGCGCATCTCTGACCCCGTTCTCCGTGCGTCGTCGAACGTAGAGCGCTGTCCCGTGCGCTCTGGTCTACGCCGGGTGCTCGGGGGCGGCAAGAGCGCCTGCCGTGTCAACGTCTTGATCGTGATGGCGTCGTGACCATGGCGCCGCCGGGTCCGCGCTCTGCGGGGCCGGGTCCGCGCTCTGCGGGGCCGGGCGCGCCTGTGCGCCGTGGGGCGTCCCGGCGTGTGGCGGGTGACCGTTCGTCGTGGTTGCTCGCGCAGTTCCCCGCGCCCCTGACGGGCCTGCGGCCCGCAGTCAGAGCAACGACGGTACGGACGGTGCCGAGACCTCTCGGGCCGCTCGGTCCAACGCGCTGGCCAGCAGGGCCAGGTCCGTGGGGCCGTTGCCCAACTCCCGTACGGGGCGGCGGGCGGGCGGGTCGCCCATCCGGGTCCAGTCGAGGGGGACGACGGTCGGCCGGAGGGTGGCCGTGCGCGGGATGCGCCCCGTCACCCGGCCCGCCTGGAACGCGGTCGTACGACCCCCCTCACCCAGCAACTCACCCCGCCCGGGCGCCGGTTCGTCGGGCCCCGGCACCGGCGCGCTCAGCACGACCCGCCCGCCGGCCGCCCGCGCCAGCTCGCTCTCGCCCTTCGGCCCGCCCCCACCGGTCGTGGCCACGAGATGCACCCCGAGCCGCTCGCCCTCCCGGGCCACCGCCTCCAGGGCCCGGACGACCGACCCGGCCGCCGGCCGCCCCGTGGAACCCAACGGGGGCGACAGCAGTGCGTCGAGGTCGTCGACGATCACGACGAGCCGGGGGAGCTCCGAGGCGAAGCCCTTCCCGGTCCCGCCCCGGCCGTCCTGCCCGGTGCTCCTCCGGCTCGGCCGCAGCCGCAGCGTGGAGCTGGAGGACGAGTCGAGGTCGGCGGCCCCGGCCGATGCCGCCTGCGCGGACCCCGGCCCCGACGAGCCCGGCCCGGACGATCCCGCCCCCGGGGCCACGGACTTCGCCGACCCGGACCCCGACACCGCCGAGGTCGCCGAGCGCTGCGGGACGATACGGCCCGACACCTCACGCCGTGTGTGCCACTCCACGAACCCGAGCCCGCCCAGCAGTTCGTACCGGCGCTTCAGCTCGGAGATCAGGGACTGGGCGAACTCCCGCATCCGAACGGGGTCGTTGGCCGTGAGATGGGTCCCCACATGGGGCAGGTCGGTACAGACCCCGAGCCCTTCCCCGGCCCGGCCCCCGCCTGCCCCGGCGGTGCCACCGCCACCGCCGTCCCGCCCGTCGACGAGGACGATGCCCAGCCGGTCGGGCCGCTCGGCGGCGGCGAGCGACGCGGCGACGGCCCGCAACAGCTCCGTACGGCCGCTGCCGACCGGCCCCTCGATCAGCAGATGGGGGCCCTCGGCGACGAGGTCCACGGAGACGGGCCCGCGCGGCCCGGCGCCGAGCACGGCCCAGGCGCGCCCCCCGAGCGCCGTCGTGTCGTCGCCCGCGTCCGCCCAGCGCGCCATCAGCGACGCCGGTGTGGCCCGCGCGAGCCCCAACTCGTCCAGCAGCCGCGCCGATTGCGGCAACGGCGCCGACACCCGCGCCTGGCGGTCGGCGACCGCCGCGTCCGTCCGCAACGGCGCGAGCGCCCGCGCGAACCGCTCGGCCCACGCCGCCGACACCGCGTCCAGCGTGGCCACCGTGCCGTGGTTCAGCAGGCCGGGCGCCTCCCGCGCGTTGAGCGAGGGGAGGTCCCGGGTGCCCGGATGCGTCCGTTCGTCGGCACCGGAGAGCGCGCCGCCCGAGAGGTCGAGGGCCGTGTGCGTACGGCTCACCACGGCGGGGTCCGCGTGGTCGGGGCGGGGGCGCCCCGGCGAGACGTCGGACGCCGTACCGCGCGCGTGGTCCACGGGCTCCCGCGACGGAAGCCCGCCTTCCACGCCCCGCCCGGCCGCACCGACACGCGCCGCTCCCGAACGCCCCACGGGCCCGTCATGCGCCGACCCCGTACGTCCGGGGGCCCCGCCCCGCGCGGCCCCCGAGCCTCCGGCGCGGTCGCCGGACCCCGACACCGGGCCCGCCGCGCCCGTCGTCGGACCGGTCGCAGCGGTCACACGGGCCGCACCGGAACCGCCCACCGCGCCGGACCCGGCGGAGGTGACGCGCAGCAACCGCAGCGCCGTGGCGACGTCACCACTGAGCAGGGCGACGGCCCCGCACGCGCGGAACGCGGGAGAGACCTCGCAGGCCGCCGTGTACGTCTCCGCCACCGGTGAGGCGGGCGACGCGGACTCCGTCTCGGCGAGGCACACGACATGGATCCCGGCGACGGGCCCCTCGTGCGCCAGCCGCACCACGGCCTCACGCACGTCCGCGCCCCCTGGGTCCCCGTCCACGACCACCACCGTGTACGGCCCGGCGAAGCCACCGCCGGCCGGTCCGTCGTCCCGGGCCCACGACGGCCGCCGCGCGCCCCGCCGGCCCGCGCCGCCCTCGGCCGCCCCGGTCCCGCGATCGGCCGAGCCCGCCGCCCCGGCCGCCGTCGTACGTCCGCCGTCGGTGCCCGGTGTGCTCCCGGGCGCGTGGCCCGCGGTGTCCGCCGCGTGGTCCTCCACACGGCGCAGCAGCTCGTCCAGCCGGGCGGTCGTCTGCTCGCGGTCGTAGGCGAGGAGGAGACGGCAGTCCTGGCCGTGGGCGGGGCGGAGATGGGGGAGCCAGCCGAGCCAGGACCAGTCGGTGGTGCGCTCCTCGGCGGTACGGGTGCGGTCCGCGCTGATCAGGACCAGTTCCAGGGTGTCGGGGGAGTGCAGCGCGGCGAGCTGGGCCACAACCGCGCGGGTGAGCCCCAGCAGCCGGGGGCGCGGTCCGGCCAGCCCCAGCGCGCCGACCTCCCGCAGCCCGGTGGTCACCGGCACCGCCGGCAACAGGCCCGAGCCGTCCGGCGCCACCCGGTCGGTCGTACCGAGCCGCACCGTCAACGCCTCCGGGTGCCCCGGCCCCCGCTCCCACAGCCGGGCGCCGGGCCCGAGCGCGGTGAGCAACAGGGCGGCGAGGTCCGGCCAGGTCTCCGGCAGCCGCTCCCCGGCCGCCGGGAGCACCGAGGCCAGCGCCCCGCGCTCGTCCTCGTCGTACTCCGTGTCGTACTCGTACGGGTCGTCCTCGGCCCCCGGCTGCGCCCGCCCGCCGGTCAGCCGCCGTGCCCAGGCCCCGAACCCGCCCCGTTTGCGCACCCCACGCGGCACGTCCGTCCCCCGGAGGGGCGTGCCTTTGCGGGTGCCGGACTCGGGGGCGTCGCCGCCGTTCCCGACTCCGTCGTTCCCGAGACCGCCGTCACCGGGCCCGCCGGGCTCACCGGCGCGCGAGTCACCAGCGCCGTGCGAGCCCCCCGGGCCGCCGTGGGAGCCGTCGCCGCCGCGCGGGTCACCGGAACCGTGCGGGTCGTCGGCGGCGCGGGAACCCCGGGCACCGCCGAGGGGATCATGCGTGTCGCGGGGACGGCCGTGGACCTCCGCCCCGAGCGCGCCCCCGCCGCGCTCGCCGGCGCCATCGCGCGCAGAGCCCTGCCCGGTACCGGGCGCGGCCCCCCGACCCGTACCCCCGGTCGCGCCGGACCCCGCACCCCCCGTCGTCCGCTCGATGCCGGGCACCCCGCCCTGCCCCGGCACCGTCCGCCGCTCGCCTCGCCCGGGCCCGGCAACATCTCCCCCCGGCGCTCCCGTACCCCCACGAGACACTCCGCCGGAACCGGCACCAGACCCGGAACCGGCACCAGCACCCGAACCGGCACCCGCATCAGCCCCGCCGTCACCCCCCGCCGTGACCCGGACATGCCCTTCACCGTCAGGTGTCGTACCCACCCCGCGAGCCCCCGACGACGAGGCCAGCCGGAGCGCGGACTCGCCGATGCGCAGGAGCGCGCCCGGGGCCAGGCGGACCGGGCGGTCGCCGACGCGGGTGCCGTCGAGGGTGGTGCCGTTGGTGGAGCCGAGGTCGACCACGGAGACCCGGCCGTCGGCGGCGAGGGTGACCGCGCAGTGGAGGCGGGAGACGTCCGGGTCGTCGAGCGGGACGTCGGCGTCGGCGGAGCGGCCGATGTGGATCTTGCCGCCGTGCAGCAGATGGACGCCGCCCGCGTCGGGGCCGGCCACGACATGCAGCTGTGCGGCGGCCTCGTCGACCTCGGGGCCCGGCTCGGAGGGGGCGCCCAGGGAGAGCACCGCGCCGTCGATGAGGGGCGGCTCGCCCAGGGTGCAGCGCTGGGCGTCGAGGCGCTCGGCACCGGCGTACAGCACGACCTGCCCGCCGCCGGTCTCCCGGCTGCGCTCCAGGCGCTCCGCGCCGCCCTCCCCGACGGCGGAGGCGAGGCCCGAGGCCACGGCGGCGAGGGCCGTCCCGGCGGGCGCCGTGACCAGCACGTCGCAGGCCGTGGCACGTCCTCGCGGCTCGGAGGGCGGTCCCAGCGGGTCTACGACGGTCAGCCGGATCTGCATCGCCGTCAGCGGTCCCTTCCGCGCGGGCACCCGCGACGACGAGGACGAGACTGCGCGGTCCCCACCGCAGACTTCCCCCACCGCTTCACGGGCACGTCGGCCAGTACTGGAGGCATCCTCGCACCTGCCACTGACAACTCGCCCGCCGCCCAGCGTCAAGTGATCTTGATTGGTCGGCTCTGCCCCCAAAAATGCCTGACCAGTGCCCGCCAGTTGATCACTTGAGATCGGTCACGTCCGTATCGGGTCCGCATTCGGGATCGCTCCCGTCCGCATCCGGAACCCGGCATACCCCCGCACAGCAACCAACCGCCCATCGGGGAGCGTCTTTCCATCGAACGCACAGGGGTACCCGTACGTACTCGAACCACAGCAAGCGGACAGAGTGGGCAGGAAGAGTCGGGAAGTGAACAGCCCGGTCCCGAGGACGGCCGCACTACAGTGGTCGGAACGTCCGTGGGAGTCCAGGGCGTGACCAGGCAAGCAAGCAACAGGGAGCGCATGACGTGCGGCCGGTAGGCAGTAAGTACCTCCTTGAGGAGCCGATTGGACGCGGCGCCACAGGCACGGTCTGGCGCGCCCGCCAGCGGGAGACCGCCGGTGCCGAGGCGGCCGTGCCCGGCCACCCCGGCGAGACCGTCGCGATCAAGGTCCTCAAGGAGGAGCTCGCGAGCGACGCGGACATCGTGATGCGGTTCCTGCGGGAGCGCTCCGTCCTGCTGCGGCTCACCCACCCGAACATCGTGCGCGTCCGGGACCTCGTCGTCGAGGGCGATCTGCTGGCCCTGGTCATGGACCTCGTCCAGGGCCCCGACCTGCACCGCTACCTCCGGGAGAACGGCCCGTTCTCGCCCGTCGGCGCGGCCCTGCTCACCGCCCAGATCGCCGACGCGCTCGCCGCCAGCCACGCCGACGGCGTCGTCCACCGCGACCTGAAGCCCGCGAACGTCCTGCTCAGGCAGGACGGCGGCGAGATGCACCCGATGCTGACGGACTTCGGCATCGCCCGGCTCGCCGACTCCCCCGGCCTGACCCGCACCAGCGAGTTCGTCGGCACGCCCGCGTACGTCGCCCCCGAGTCCGCCGAGGGCCAGCCGCAGACCTCCGCCGTCGACATCTACGGCGCCGGCATCCTGATGTACGAACTGGTCACCGGACGCCCGCCGTTCAACGGCCAGTCCGCGCTCGAAGTGCTGCACCAGCACCTCAGCGCCGAACCGCGCCGCCCCTCCACCGTCCCCGACCCGCTGTGGACGGTCATCGAGCGCTGTCTGCGCAAGAACCCGCGCGAGCGGCCCAGCGCCGTCAACCTCGCCCGCGCGCTCCGTATCGTCGCCGAGGGCGTCGGTGTGCACGCGAACTCCATGCAGATCGCCGCCGCCGAGGGCGTGGGCCACATCCTCGCCCCCGACCCGGCGCCCGCACAGGTGCCGGGCGCCCCGGAGCCGTTCGGCTCGGCCGACCCGACCCAGGTGCTGCCGCACGGCGCGGGTTCCTACGACCCGAACGCGGCGACCAGCGTCCTCCCGCACACCTCAGGGCCGGCGGGCGCGGGCGACCCGACGACCGTGCTCCCGCACACCTCCGGCGCCGACCCGACGTCCGTCATGCCACCGGTCCCGCCGCACGACCCCGGCGGGCAGCCGCCCGAGCAGCCGCACCCCTGGCAGAACCAGCTCCGCGCGGCCCGCGACCGCAACGAGCAGACGCAGGTGCAGTACCTCGACCCCAGCGAGGACCCGCTGCGCCGCCGCCCCCAGCGGCAGGCGGGCCGCCCGCAGCAGCCTCCGCAACAGCCCCAGCAGCAGCCGCGCCGGCAGCAGCGTCCGCCGCAGGGCGGGCCCGGCCCCGGGTACGGGCACCCGCAGCAACAACAGCAGCCGTACGCGCCCGCCCCCGCGCCCGCGCGGCAGCCGCAGCGTCGGCAGCCGGAGCGGTACGCGCCCGCGCCGCAGCCCCAGCCCCAGCAGCCGGCGCCCCGGCCCCAGCGGGAGCCTCGGCCGCCGCGTGAGCCGCGTCAGCGCAGCGCCAATCCGATGCGGATCCCGGGGCTCGGGTGCCTCAAGGGGTGCCTGTTCATGATCGTGCTGCTCTTCGTCGGTGGCTGGCTGATCTGGGAGTTCACGCCGCTGCAGGGGTGGGTGGGCACCGGCAAGAGCTGGTGGGGCCAGCTCTCGGACTGGGTCGGCGATGTGGACAAGTGGGTGCGGGACTTGGACAACGGCTCCGGTTCGTAGGGCGCCTCATGGCTCGGGGGTGCGGGTTTCGTCGGCGGGTGCGGCTCCGGTGGGGCTTCTCGCGCAGTTCCCCGCGCCCCTAAAAGACCAGGCCCTGCGGGCCTGAAAAGCACGGGGCGCAGCCCCTGCTTTTCAGGGGCGCGGGGAACTGCGCGATCAGCCCCCACGCACCCGCACTCGCCGACGCACCCAAGCTCCCCACCCCCATCCGCGCACCCCGCCCCCGACGGAGCCCCACGTTGGGGACTTGTCGACATCTGAGGGGTGATTTCCGCCTCGGCGGTGAAGGTTGGGTCCCCGGGCGCGTAGCTTTGTCGCCAACACGCGGCCTGTAGGAGCAGTCTTGGGACGGAAGATCGGAAGCCGGTACACCGCGAACCAGATTCTGGGGCGGGGCAGCGCCGGCACGGTGTGGCTGGGTGAGGGCCCGGAGGGCCCCGTCGCCATCAAGCTGCTGCGCGAGGACCTCTCCTCCGACCAGGAACTCGTCAGCCGCTTCGTGCAGGAGCGCACCGCGCTGCTGGGCCTCGACCACCCGAACGTGGTATCCGTCCGCGACCTCGTCGTCGACGGCAACGACCTCGCCCTCGTCATGGACCTCGTCCGGGGCACGGACCTGCGCACCCGCCTCGACCGGGAGCGGCGCATGGCCCCCGAGGCGGCGGTCGCCATAGTGGCCGACATCGCGGACGGCCTGGCGGCGGCGCACGCGGCCGGGGTCGTCCACCGGGACGTGAAGCCGGAGAACGTGCTGCTGGACATGCAGGGCCCGCTGGGCCCCGGCGGCGCGCACCCGGCCCTCCTCACCGACTTCGGCGTCGCCAAGCTGATCGACTCCCCGCGCCGCACCCGCGCCACGAAGATCATCGGTACGCCGGACTATCTCGCCCCCGAGATCGTCGAGGGCCTGCCGCCCCGCGCGGCCGTGGACATCTACGCCCTCGCGACCGTGCTGTACGAGCTGCTGGCCGGGTTCACCCCGTTCGGCGGCGGCCACCCCGGCGCGGTGCTGCGCCGCCACGTCACCGAGACCGTCGTCCCGCTGCCCGGCATCCCCGAGGAACTGTGGCAGCTGCTCGTGCAGTGCCTCGCCAAGGCGCCGGCCTCGCGGCTGCGGGCGTCGGAGCTGGCGGCACGGCTGCGGGAGCAGCTGCCGCTGCTGGCGGGGATGCCGCCGCTGGACGTCGACGAGCCGGGGACGGAGTCCGGCGAGGGGTACGAGGAGGAGCCGGCCGAGGCCGCCGCCGCGCCGCGTGAGCGGGTGCGGCGCGGGGCGGTGCCGCTGGTGCCGGGTGCCAAGCCGGACTCCAACCGGGACACCCATACGTCGATGCGGGTGCCGGGGCCGGACGAGCTGGCGGGGGGTGCGCGGGGGACGGCGCGGGTGCCCCGCCCGACGGGGGCGCCGCGTCCGGGCTCGGCGCGCAACCGGGGCAGCGCGGTGCGGCGGCGGCGGATCACCCTGGGGGCGGCGGCGGTGGCGTTGATCGCGGCGGTGGGGGTGGGGACGTGGGCGGCGACGTCGGGGGACGACGACGGGGGAGCGCCGACGGACACGAAGAATTCGGCGCCGGGGAGTCCGTGAGGGTGCCCTGTAGCTCGGGGCTGCGGGTGCGTCGGCGGGTGCGGCTCCGGTGGGGCTTCTCGCGCAGTTCCCCGCGCCCCTGAAAAGCAGGGGCTGCGCCCCGTGCTTTTCAGCCCGCAGCCCCGTCGCCTTTCACCCCGCCGGGCCGTGGTCTTTCAGGCCCGCAGGGCCTGATCTTTTGGGGGCGCGGGGAACTGCGCGAGAAGCCCCACGCACCCGCGGCGGAAGTACATGCCCCCGCCGCCCCGCATGGCTTGCCCGGCGGAGCCGTTACGCTGGGGGCGTGGCAGTCGTCGATGTATCCGAAGAGCTGAAGTCCCTCTCCTCGACCATGGAGTCGATCGAGGCCGTTTTGGACCTCGACAAGCTGAGGGCAGACATCGCCGTGCTCGAGGAGCAGGCGGCCGCGCCGTCCCTGTGGGACAACCCGGACGAGGCGCAGAAGATCACCAGCAAGCTCTCCCACCTCCAGGCCGAGGTCAGGAAGGCGGAGGCGCTGCGCGGTCGCATCGACGACCTCGGTGTCCTCTTCGAGATGGCCGAGGAGGAGGACGACCCGGACACCCGCGCCGAGGCCGAGTCGGAGCTGGTCTCCGTCCGCAAGGCGCTGGACGAGATGGAGGTCCGTACCCTCCTGTCCGGCGAGTACGACGCCCGTGAGGCCCTGGTCAACATCCGCGCCGAGGCCGGTGGCGTCGACGCCGCCGACTTCGCCGAGAAGCTCCAGCGGATGTACCTGCGCTGGGCGGAGCAGAAGGGCTACAAGACCGAGGTGTACGAGACCTCGTACGCGGAGGAGGCGGGCATCAAGTCCACCACCTTCGCCGTGCAGGTGCCGTACGCCTACGGCACGCTCTCCGTCGAGCAGGGCACCCACCGGCTGGTCCGTATCTCGCCCTTCGACAACCAGGGCCGGCGCCAGACCTCCTTCGCCGGTGTCGAGGTCCTGCCCGTGGTCGAGCAGACCGACCACATCGAGATCGACGAGTCCGAGCTGCGTGTGGACGTCTACCGCTCCTCCGGCCCCGGCGGCCAGGGCGTCAACACCACCGACTCCGCGGTCCGGTTGACCCACCTCCCCACCGGCATCGTCGTCTCCTGCCAGAACGAGCGGTCGCAGATCCAGAACAAGGCCACCGCCATGAACGTTCTCCAGGCGAAGCTGCTGGAGCGGCAGCGCCAGGAGGAGCGGGCCAAGATGGACGCCCTCAAGGACGGCGGCAGTTCGTGGGGCAACCAGATGCGTTCGTACGTCCTGCACCCGTACCAGATGGTCAAGGACCTCCGCACCGAGTACGAAGTCGGTAACCCCGAGGCCGTGTTCAATGGCGAGATCGAGGGCTTCCTGGAGGCCGGAATTCGCTGGCGCAAGCAGCAGGAGAAGTAGGCCCGCCGAATTCAGCGCTTTGTCGACAAGGCAACTGCCTTCCCTCGGGAGGTAGTTGCCTTGTCTGTGTGGGGATGTCTGGGTCTTACGTCACACTCACATGTTATTGACGAGGTCAAATGCGGTGAACGGGACATCGCGTACGCAACGACCTTGACGTTGCTGGGAAAACTGGGAAGGTTGGCGTATGGCATGCGCATTACTGGGGCGCATGTGAACCGGGGGACTTCGAACCAACCGACTGCTCCCGTTGATCGCGGCCCCGGGCGCTGCTCCATTTACTGATAGCTACTGGGGGTAGCAGCCATATGACGAAGAAGACGCGGATCCGTGTGGCGCGAATAGCCGCCGGTGCCGTGATCGCCGCCGGCGCGTCGCTGACCGCCGCGGGCGCCGCTTCCGCGCTGGACCTCGGTGTCGGCGTCAATGTCAGCACCGACGACGGAGGTTCCCTCGGGGCCGGCGTCTCGGTCCAGACCGGCAACGACACCGAGGGCAACACCAACGTCGGTGCGACCACGGGTGAGACCACCGGTGAGACCACGACCGGTGAGACCACCGCCGGCACGACCGGCACGACCGGCGCGGTCAGCACGACGGGCACCATCGGTACGTCCGGCACGACCGGCGAGACCGGCACCACGGGCACCACCGGCACCACCGGTACCACGGGGACGACTGGTACCACCGGCACGACCGGCACCACGGGGACGACCGGCACCACGGGGACGACCGGCACCACCGGCACCACGGGCGCCACGGGCACCACGGGTACGACGGGCACCACCGGTACCAGCGGCTCCACCTCGAACGGAACGTCCAACGGGACGTCCAACGGCACCTCCGGCGGTTCCACCTCGAACGGGACGTCCAACGGCACCTCGGGCGGTTCCACCTCCAACGGGACCTCCGGCGGCTCCACCGACGGCGGCTCGACCTCCGGCGGCACCGACGGCGGTTCCTCCGTCTCCGGCGGCTCCACCGACGGCGGCTCCACCTCCGGTGGGACCGACACCGACGGTGGCAACGACGAGGTCGTTCAGCAGGAGGGCTCCTCGGCCCTCACCGACACCGGCTCGGAGACCGAGGCCCAGGGCGCCGGCACCGGCGAGCTGGCCGAGACGGGTGCCGCGGAGACCACGTTCCTGCTGGTCGGCGCCGCCACGATGATCGTCGGCGGTATCGGCTTCCGTCTGCTGCCGCGCCTGATGGTCGGCCGCGGCGCGGCCGCCTGACCGTAGACGGTCGGGCACAGCACCGCATACGTACGACGAAGGCCCGGGGCAGCCAGCCCCGGGCCTTCGTCGTACGTCGTGATACGTCCTGCTCCCGCGCACGCCTGCGGCGGCGTGGCGTCCCTATGCCGTCTGGTGCGCCAGCAGCGCCACGGCCGCTATGAGGATCGCCAGGAGGGCGATCAGGGTCATGGGGCTCAGGCTCGCGAAGGGGTTCTCCTGCTGGAGTCGCTCGCGGCTGGCCCGGCACACATGGCAACGGCCCTCGGCGACGGGGGACGCGCAGTTCGCGCACACCAACCGGTCGTACGTCATGCGCCTCGCCCTCCTTGCAATGGCCTCACACATACCTCAACGCTTCGCGGAGCCGGACCGTTCCTCTACACCACTGTGCCAGGTTCCGCCGGAGGTTGCGCGGGCGCCTACGAAAGGGGCTGGTACCCGTGGTCGCGCGGCTGCGGGTCGGTGGGGGCTTGTCGCGCAGTTCCCCGCGCCCCTTACGGGGCCGGGGACGGTACAGTCTCGTCCATCCATTCCCGACGGCTTGTGGTGCATCCGTGATCCGATTCGACAACGTGTCCAAGGTCTACCCCAAGCAGACCCGCCCCGCACTCAGGGATGTCTCCCTGGAGGTGGAGAAGGGCGAGTTCGTGTTCCTCGTGGGCTCCTCCGGCTCCGGAAAGTCCACGTTCCTGCGGCTGATCCTCCGGGAGGAGCGGTGCAGCCAGGGGCAGGTGCACGTCCTGGGCAAGGACCTCGCGCGCCTGTCCAACTGGAAGGTGCCGCAGATGCGCCGCCAGCTGGGGACGGTGTTCCAGGACTTCCGGCTGCTGCCGAACAAGACGGTCGGCGAGAACGTCGCCTTCGCGCAGGAGGTCATCGGCAAGTCGCGCGGCGAGATCCGCAAGTCCGTGCCGCAGGTGCTGGAACTGGTCGGCCTCGGCGGCAAGGAGGAGCGGATGCCGGGCGAGCTGTCGGGTGGTGAGCAGCAGCGCGTGGCCATCGCGCGGGCCTTCGTGAACCGGCCCAAGCTCCTCATCGCGGACGAGCCCACCGGCAACCTCGACCCGCAGACCTCCGTCGGCATCATGAAGCTGCTCGACCGCATCAACCGGACGGGCACCACCGTGGTGATGGCGACCCACGACCAGAACATCGTGGACCAGATGCGCAAGCGCGTCATCGAGCTGGAGAAGGGCCGCCTCGTCCGCGACCAGGCACGCGGCGTCTACGGCTACCAGCACTGACCGCCCCCGTCCACGAAAGGCTCAGCGAGACGCCATGCAGGCCCAGTTCGTCCTGTCGGAGATCGGTGTCGGTCTCCGCCGCAATCTCACGATGACCTTCGCGGTCATCGTCTCCGTCGCCCTCTCCCTCGCCCTGTTCGGCGGCTCGCTGCTGATGAGCGACCAGGTCAGCCAGATGAAGGGCTACTGGTACGACAAGGTCAACGTGTCGATCTTCCTCTGCAACAAGAGCGACGCGGAGTCCGACCCCAACTGCGCCAAGGGCGCCGTCACGACCGAGCAGAAGAACCAGATCAAGTCCGACCTGGACAAGATGGCGGTCGTCGACAACGTCGCCCACGAGTCGCAGGACGAGGCGTACAAGCACTACAAGGAGCAGTTCGGCGACTCCCCGCTGGCCAGCAGCCTCACCCCGGACCAGATGCAGGAGTCGTACCGCATCAAGCTGAAGGACCCGGAGAAGTACCAGGTCATCGCGAGCGCCTTCAACGGCCGTGACGGTGTGCAGTCGGTGCAGGACCAGAAGGGCATCCTGGACAACCTCTTCAAGCTCCTCGGCTACCTGAACCTCGCGGCGCGCGGTGTGATGGCGGTCATGCTGGTCGTGGCGCTGCTGCTGATCGTCAACACCGTGCGTGTCTCGGCGTTCAGCCGTCGTCGTGAGATCGGGATCATGCGGCTGGTGGGCGCCTCGGGCTTCTACATCCAGGCGCCGTTCATCATGGAGGCGGCGGTCGCCGGTGTCATCGGCGGAGTGATCGCCTGTGTCTTCCTGGGCCTGGGCCAGTACTTCGTGATCGACAACGGGGTGGCGCTGTCCCAGAACCTGCCGTTGATCAATTTCGTCGGCTGGGACGCGGTCCTCGTGAAGCTGCCGCTCATCCTCACGGTGAGCTTCCTGATGCCGGCGTTGGCCGCGTTCGTCGCGCTGCGCAAGTACCTGAAGGTGTGACGCACGCCCCTGGGGGCCGTACCGGCAAGGGCCGGTGCGGCCCTTCGCGTTGTCCTAGACTCGCCGACATGTCAGGCCGCGACCTGTTCTGCCAGCCCCGCCGCGTCGGCCGCGGGGCCGCCCTGACATTGGTCTTCGCGAGTGTGCTCGCCACGGGCGCCGCGACCGGCTCCTTCGACGCCCCGGGCCGTGGGACCACGGCCGTCGCGAACCCCTCCCTCTCCGCCCCGGCCGACCGGGAGCAGGACGTCGCCGACGCCGCGGCGGAGGCCATGGCCGAGGGCAAGTCCCCCGTGGAGGCCGCCGAGCGCGCCGTCAGCCGCAGCGGCGACCGGTGGGGCGCGGTCTACTCCGAGGGCGAGTACGAGCAGTTCGAGGAGGCCCTCGACGGCGAGTACACCGGCGTCGGCCTCTGGACCCGGCTGGAGCGCGACGGCCGCGTCGAGGTGACCCGGGTGCAGGACGGCTCGCCCGCCGCCCGCGCCGGGATCCGCGCGGGCGACCGTCTCCTGAGCGTCGACGGCGAGAAGGTCGACGGCCGCCCGGTCACCGAGGTCGTCTCCTTACTCCGCGGCGACGCGATCGACGAGGGCACCGGGAGCACCGGCACCCCCGAGAGCGCGGCCGCCGGCACGAAGGTGGAACTGGCGCTGGAGCGCGCCGGCCGGACCTGGTCCGCGACCCTGCGCCGGGCCCGCCTCTCCACCGAGGACGTGACCGTGAGCCGCACCGCCGGCGGGGCGAGGGTCATCACGGTCGACGCGTTCACCAAGGGCTCCGGCGATCTCGTACGAGCCGCCGTCGAGCAGGGCGCCGACGCCGCCGGCTTCGTCCTCGACCTCCGTGGCAACTCCGGCGGTCTGGTCTCCGAGGCCGTCACCGCCGCCTCCGCCTTCCTCGACGGGGGCCTCGTCGCCACGTACGACGTCAAGGGCAGGCAGCGGGCCCTGCACGCCGAACCCGGCGGCGACACCACCAGACCCCTGGTCGCGCTCGTCGACGGCGGCACGATGAGCGCGGCCGAGCTGCTCACCGGAGCCCTCCAGGACCGGGGACGCGCGGTGGTCGTGGGCTCCCGCACCTTCGGCAAGGGCTCGGTGCAGATGCCGAGCCGCCTCCCCGACGGCTCCGTCGCCGAACTGACCGTCGGCCACTACCGCACCCCCTCCGGCCGGGGCGTCGACGGCCGGGGCATCACCCCCGACCTCGAAGCGGACGAGGACGCCCTGCGGCGGGCCGAGACGGTGCTGAGCGGTCTCGGGCAGTGAGCCACCCCCGTTGACCGTGGTCGCTGATCGCGCCCGTTAATCGGCTTCCCCCGCACCCCCTGTGTGGTGCGAAAATGGACGGCACTATGAGCAAGGGAATGTACGTACCGAAGGAGTCCCAGCCCAAGCAGGGCGGGACGGCCGCCAAAGCCAGGGACGGCGAGAAGGGCGGCAAGAAGAAGATCGTCGCCCAGAACAAGAAGGCCCGGCACGACTACGCGATCATCGACACCTACGAGGCCGGTCTCGTCCTCATGGGCACCGAGGTCAAGTCGCTGCGCGAGGGCCGGACGTCACTGGCCGACGGCTTCGTCCAGATCGACCGGGGTGAGGCGTGGCTGCACAACGCGCACATCCCCGAGTACCACCAGGGCAGCTGGACCAACCACTCCGCGCGCCGCAAGCGGAAGCTGCTGCTGCACCGCGAGGAGATCGACAAGCTGGAGTCCAAGGCGCAGGAGACGGGCCACACGATCGTGCCCCTCGCCCTGTACTTCAAGGACGGCCGGGCCAAGGCCGAGATCGCGCTCGCGCGAGGCAAGAAGGAGTACGACAAGCGGCAGACGCTGCGGGAGAAGCAGGACCGGCGGGAGTCGGACCGGGCGATCGCGGCGGCGAAGCGGAAGCAGCGGGGCCAGTAGGGCGAGGCCGCCGGGAATACGGTGGCACGCCCTCCCGTTGGTCACGTACGATGGTGTCAACACCGGCCGCGGCCGGTGTGAGCATTGAAAACAAAACATGGGGATGATCGGTTTCGACAGCGGCTGTTGAGGCAGGGGAAGCGTGTCGAGGAAGCGGCAATGATCTCGTTAACCATATGTCGCAACCAATAATCGCCAACACCAAGCGCGATTCCCAGACCTTCGCTCTCGCTGCCTAATAAGCAGTGATCGAAGGCCCTAATGGGTGTCAGCCCGGGAGTGTTCCCGGCCCGGATCCTGGCATAATCTAGGGAACTAAACCATTGAGCCCGGTCACGGGGTTCGATGGGAAATCAAACAGTGACTGAGCCCGTCGGCGACTTGTTCGCGTGATCGCCGGGGCTGAGAAAATCACAGCGAACTGCACACGGAGAAGCCCTGATTTAGCACCGTTGGACGCGGGTTCGATTCCCGCCATCTCCACAATTCCCATGTGGGCGAAAGCCCCGCTGCGCCACAGCAGCGGGGCTTTCGTCATGTCTCAGGCGGTCACCCGGCGGGCCGTGCTCGCCCGGACGGTCAGTCGGGGCGGGAGCAGGGTGGCCTCGGGGACGGGCGTGCCGGAGAGCTTCCGCATCAGCAGGGCCACCGCCTGTTGACCCACCTCGGCCGCCGGGATGGCGATCGAGGTGACGGGCACCGGGAGGCCTGCGGCGACGTCGTCCGGGCAGAGGGCCGTGATCGAGAGGTCGGTGGGGATCCGCAGGCCGAGGTGCTCGAACGCGTCGACCAGGGGTTCCAGGACCGCCTCGTTGTGGATCACCACGCCGGTGAGGGCCGGTTGTTCGCGCAGGAGGCGTTCCGCGACCGTGCGGGCCGCCGCCGGGGTCGCCTCGCAGGGGTGGACCGTGGACGCCATGCCGTTGCGGGTGGCCGCCGCGGTGAAGCCCTGGACGACACGCTGCGCGAAGGACGTCTGGCGGACGTACACCTCGGGCGGGGAACCGATCAGGCCGACCACCCGGTGGCCCAGACCGGCCAGATGCTCCACACACAGCTCGCCCGCCGTCCTGAAGTCCAGGTCGATGCAGGTCAGACCGGAGGGGTCGGCGGGAAAGCCGATCAGGACCGAGGGGCGGTCCAGCGTGCGCAGCAACGGCAGCCTCGGGTCGTGGAGTTGGACGTCCATCACGATCAACGCGTCCACCAGGGCCGAGTCCGCCACCCGCAGCAGGCCCTCCTCGCCCTCCTCCTGCGTCAACAGCAGGACGTCGTGGTCGTGTTGGCGGGCCGTCGTGACCGCCGAGACGGCGAACCGCATGACCACCGGCACATGGATCCCGGCCCGTAACGGCACCACCATCGCCAGCACGTTCGACTTGCTGCTGGCCAGGGCGCGGGCACCCGCGTGCGGGCGGTAGCCGAGCTCGCGGATGGACGCCTCGACCCGCGCCCGTGTCTCCGCCGAGATCGGGCGTTTGCCGCTCAGCGCGTACGAGACGGTGCTCGGGGACACGCCCGCGTGGCGGGCCACGTCCGTGATCTTCACCGTCACATCGTCCTCGTTCCCGGGGGAGCGGACTCCCCGTCCAGATCCATCGTCAGGAACCCCGTGCCCGCCTCCGCCCGGACCTCGCGCCCGTGCGCCGCCAGACCCCAGGGCGCCCTCGGGTCGGCGCAGGACGCCCGCAGCACGTTCCCCTCCCGTACGACGGTGAACGTCACCCCGCCCACCGGGACCGTCACCCGGTCGCCGTGGTCGAGGCCGTACGCGCGCAGGGTGACCCCGTCGGCGTGGTCGTAGTCCGGGCGGTCCGCCGTCGCGCCGACCGGGACGACCGCGCCCGGACGGACCAGGAGGGGCACGCTTCTGAAGTCGTGGCGTTCGCGGACCCAGCGGGGGCCGGTGACCGTGCCGCCGTCCGGGAAGCGGGTCCAGGTGCCCTCGGGGACGTAGTACGTGACGTCGCCCTCGTCGCTGAAGACGGGTGCCACGAGGAGGTCGGGGCCGAGCATGTACTGGCGTTCCAGATGTGCGCAGCCAGGGTCGTCCGGGAACTCCAGCACCATCGCCCGCATCATCGGCACCCCCTCGGTGTGGGCGGTGCGCGCGGCCTCGTACAGGTAGGGCATGAGGCTCAGCTTGAGGCGGGTGAACGTGCGGAGCACGTCGACCGATTCGTCGTCGAAGAGCCAGGGGACCCGGTACGACGACGAGCCGTGCAGCCGGCTGTGGGAGGAGAGCAGGCCGAAGGCGATCCAGCGTTTGAACAGGGCCGGTGAGGGGGTGCCCTCGAAGCCGCCGATGTCGTGGCTCCAGTAGCCGAAGCCCGACAGGCCCAGCGACAGGCCGCCCCGCAGGGACTCGGCCATCGACTCGTACGTGGACTCGCAGTCGCCGCCCCAGTGGACGGGGAATCGCTGGCCGCCGACCGTCGCCGAGCGGGCGAAGAGGACCGACTCGCCCTCGCCCCGGTGTTTGCGCAGGACGTCGAAGACGGTGCGGTTGTAGAGGTGGGTGTAGTAGTTGTGCATCCGCTCCGGGTCCGAGCCGTCGGACCAGGTCACGTCCAGGGGCACCCGCTCGCCGAAGTCAGTCTTGAAGCAGTCGACGCCCTGGGCGAGCAGCGCCTCCAGCTTCGACGCGTACCACTCGCGGGCCGCCGGACTGGTGAAGTCGACCAGCGCCATACCGGGCTGCCACAGGTCCCACTGCCAGACGCTGCCGTCCGGCCGGCGCAGGAGGTGGCCGAGGGCCTTGCCCTCCGCGAAGAGCGGGGAGCGCTGGGCGATGTAGGGGTTGATCCAGACGCTGATCCTGAGGCCCCGGCGTTTGAGGCGGGCCAGCATGCCCTCCGGGTCGGGGAAGACCCGGGGGTCCCACTCGAAGTCGCACCACTGGAACTCGCGCATCCAGAAGCAGTCGAAGTGGAAGACGGACAGCGGCAGCCGGCGCTCCCGCATGCCCTCGATGAACGAGGTCACCGTCTCCTCGTCGTAGGAGGTGGTGAACGAGGTCGACAGCCACAGGCCGAACGACCAGGCGGGCGGGAGGGCCGGGCGGCCGGTGAGGGCCGTGTACTTGCGGAGGATGTCCTTGGGGGTGGGGCCGTAGATGACGTAGTACGTGAGCTGCTGGGTCTCCGCGCTGAACTGGACCCTCGACACCACCTCCGAGGCGACCTCGAAGGACACCTTGCCGGGGTGGTCGACGAAGACGCCGTAGCCCGCGTCGGTGAGATAGAACGGCACGTTCTTGTAGGCCTGCTCGGTGGCCGTGCCGCCGTCGGCGTTCCAGATGTCCACGACCTGGCCGTTCTTGACCAGCGGGCCGAAGCGTTCGCCGAGGCCGTAGACGGAGGTGCCGACACCCAGGTTGAGCTGCTCGCGGAGGTAGTGGGCGCCGGACGCCTCGCGCATGATGCCCATCGACTTGGCGCCGCTGGAGGTGAGCGTGCGGCCGTGGGCGAGGAAGTCGACCTGCCAGGGGCCGCCGCGCGCGATACGGACCGACAGCTCTCCGGCGGTGAGGGTGGCGTGCTCGTCGTCGTAGGAGGTGTGCGGGGTGAACTCCTCGGTCGTCAGCTCGAATCGGGGGCCGCGTGGCTGTTCGCCCTCGAAGTGGGTGAACGTGACACCGATGACGTCGGGCATCGGGGCGTGGGCGCTGATCGTCACGACCGGTCCCTTCAGCAGGTCGCCGCGATGGCGGACGGGCTGGGTCGGGGCGTGCAGCTCCAGGGCGCCGCCGTCCGTGGCGGTGACGTCGAGCACCTGCGCCGGGTACGCGGCGGTGACTCCCTCGCGGAGCAGCCAGTAGCCGTCGGTGAACTTCATGTGGGGCGATCTCCTTACGTCACGGCCTACTTCACGGCTCCCACGGCGATGCCCCGGGTGAGCGTGCGCTGGAAGAGGAGGAAGAACACGAGGGCGGGGAGCAGCCCGAGCAGGGCGGCCGCGTTGGTCATCGTGGCGTCCATGAGGCGCTGGCCCTGGAGGACGCCGAGGGCCACGGACACGGTCTGGTTGTCGTTGGAGATCAGCATGACCAGGGGGAGCAGGAACTCGTTCCAGGTCCAGATGAAGAAGAAGACCAGGAGCACGCCCAGGGTGGGGCGGCTCACGGGGACGACGATCCGCCACAGCACCTGCCACTTGGTCGCGCCGTCGATCCGGGCCGCCTCGACGATCTCGCGGGGGAACTGCCCGAGGACCGAGGCGAGGAGGTAGGTGCCGAAGGCCGCCTGGATCACCGTGAAGACGATGATCACGCTGAGCCTGGTGTCGTAGAGGCCGACCTCCTTGCTCAGGTAGTAGACCGGGTAGACCAGCGCCTCCTGCGGGAGCACGTTCGCGAGGACGAAGAAGGCGAGGACCCAGGTCCGGCCCCTGACGCGGCCGATGCCGATCGCGTACGCGTTCAGGACGGACAGGACCACGGCGAGCACCGCCACCGAGCCGCTGATCAGCACTGAGTTGACGAGTTTCCGGCCGAAGTCGACGCGCTCCCAGAAGTCCCGCACGCCGTCCGTGTAGAAGCCCTCGGGGAGGCTGAGCGGGCCGTTCTGGGCGTACTCCGCAGGGGACTTGACCGCGTTCAGCGTGACGATCAGGAACGGCACGATCATGAACAGGGCCGCGACGCACAGGGCGATCAGCACCGGGTAGCGGCGCAGGGCGGTGGTCATCGGTCGGTCCTCTCCTGGAGCTTCAGGCCGACCAGGGCCAGGGCGAGGACGAGCACGGTCAGGACGGTGGAGATCGCCGCGCCGTAGCCGACCTGGGTCTTCTCGAAGAACGTGGTGAAGGAGAAGTACGACGGCACGTCCGTCGCGCCGCCGGGGCCGCCCTTGGTCAGGACGTACACCGCGCCGAACACCTTCAGCGCGGCGATCGTGCACCAGAGGAGGACCACGTGGATCTCGGGCCGGATCTGCGGCAGCGTGATGTGCAGGAAGCGGCGCCACCAGCCGGCGCCGTCCAGCTCGGCCGCCTCGTACAGCGCCGGGTCGACGCGTTGCAGGCCCGCCATGAAGACCACCAGCGGGAAGCCGAGCTGCACCCACACCATCACGGCCATGACGGTGTAGAGGGCGAGGTCCGGGTCGCCGAGCCAGTCCTGCTGCCAGCCGCCGAGCCCGACCGCCTTCAGCAGCTCGTTCAGGGAGCCGTTCTCCGGGGCGAGGATCCAGCTCCAGACAATGCCGGCGACCGCGATCGGCAGCACCTGTGGGAGGTAGAAGCAGGCGCGCAGTACGGCGGTGACCCGGCCGCCGAAGTGCTTGCCGACGAAGTCGAACAGGGCGGCGGCCAGGACCAGCCCGAGCGCGGTCGGCACGGCGGCCATGGCGACCACCATGAACAGGCTGTGCCGGAACGACGCCCAGAAGTCCTCGTCGCTGATCAGCTCCCGGTAGTTGGCGAGACCGGACCACTCGGGGCTGCCCACCCCCTGCCAGTCGGTGAAGCTCACCCCCGTGTTCATCAGGAACGGGACGACGACGACGGCGAGGAACGCGAGGGCGCCCGGGAGGAGGAACAGGGCGTAGGAGTCACCGGGGCGGCGCGGCCGGTGGCGCGCGCGGCCGGCCCGGCGCTCCGCACCGGCCGCCGCCCCCCGCTCGACGGTCACCGTCATCGCTTCGGCGCGTCCTTCTCGTACGCCTCCCCGATGGCGTCCAGATAGGCGTCCGGGTCCGTGCTGCCGGTGATCAGTTTCTGGGTCTCGGAGACGAGGACGTCGTAGAAGCCGGCGACGGGCCAGTCGGGGTAGAAGGCCAGAGCGTCCTTCTCGGCGAGGGCGTTGAAGTCGGCGATCAGCTCCTTGGCCCGCGGGTCGGTGATGGCGTCCGGGTCGGCGGCCACCGGGACCCCGCCCTTGTCGCCCAGCAGGTTCTGGATCTTCTCCGACATGGTGATGTCGATGAAGTCGTAGGCGAGTTCCTTGTTCTTCGCGCCCTCGGGGACGACCCAGAGGTTGCCGCCCGAGCCGAGCGTGAGGTCGGTGCCGGGCCACGGGAAGGTGCCCCAGTCGAACTGGTTCTCCGCCTGGAAGCGGCCGTACCACCAGCTGCCCGAGAACAGGATCGGCGCCTTGCCCTGGATGAACGAGACGCCCGCGTCCTCGGACTTCGTGCCCGTCGACTTCTCGCTGATGTACCCCTTCTCCACCCAGTCGGCGAAGGTCCGCGCCCCGTACGTCCACGCGGCGTCGTGGAAGTCCACCTCGCCCCGGTACAGCTCGAAGGCGTCGACCCAGGCGCGGTCCGCCTTGCTCAGCGCCAGCTGGTACAGGTACTGCTGCGCCATGTACTCGGCGCCCGCGTTGGCCAGCGGGGTGATGCCCGCCTTCACGAACTTGTCCATGGCAGCGGTGAGTTCGGCGAGCGTGGTCGGCTCGTCGATGCCGTGCTCGGCGAAGAGGTCCTTGTTGTAGAAGACCATCGTGTACTCGGCGTAGTTCGGCACGCCGTACCACTTGCCGGAGCCCATGACCCCGTCCTCGTCGTACTGGCTGGTGGTACGGACCCCCGCGCCGATCTTCTTGTCCCAGCCGCGCGCGGTGACCTCCGGGGTGAGGTCGGTCAGCAGGCCCTGCTGGGAGAGGAGCCCGGCCGTCGCGTTGCCCTTGTTGTACTCCATCAGGTCCGGCGCGTCGGAGGAGTTGAGGACCATCGGGGCGGTCTTGCGGATCTGTTCGAAGCCCTTCTCCTCGAACTCGACCTCGACGCCCGGATGGGTCTTCTCGAACTCCTCGATCGCCGCGTTCCAGGCCACGCCCATCGCGCTGTCGGGGCCCTCGTAGTGCCAGAGGCGGAGCGTTTTCCCGTCCCCGCCACCGCCGCCGTCCGAACCGCCGCAGGAGGCCAGGAGCAGGGCCCCGCTCAGAGCCGCCGCCGCGACCGCCGTCATACGCCTTCGTGCCGCCCACATCCCGCGCCTCCAGGGGAGTCGGATGGATCTCGGACTCGGATGGTTCGTCGGACTCGGATGGATCGTCGGACTCGTGGATCGTCGAACGGTGTAGTCGAATCGCTTCGACGAGTGACGTCGAAGCGCTTCGACGGAAGGTAAGGGCGGGCTCAGAGCGCGTCAATGGGTGAGAGGGAATTCGGCCGGATCACCGCGATCAGCAGGGCCAGGGCCGCCGCGGCCACCGGCACCGCGAAGCCGGCCGTGTCCGAGGCCGGGCCGGTGCCCGCCGCCGGTGGCGTTGACGGCGGACGGGGAGCGGCTGGTGCCCCACGCGCGGCGGGTGGTGGACGCGCAGGAGGAACTGGTGGCCGCGTTCCGGCAGGTGCGGCCCCTCCTGGTGGACCTCAACTCGCCGGGGCTGGCCACCGGGGCGCGGGTGCTGCGGCGGGCTCGGGAACTCGCCCCGGAGCTGGAGCTGATGGCCCGCTACGAGAGCGGACTGACGTACGCGGCCGCCGAGATCCTCGCGGGGCGGCTGGACGTGTCGTTCGGGAGGTTCGCGGGGCTCGAACCGGCGGTGCGGGCGCGGCTCGCCCAGCAGCCGGTGCGGTACGCGCCGATGACGGTGATCCTGCCCGAGGACCACCGGCTGGCCGCGCTGGACGCCGTACCGCTGGCGGAACTCGCGGGCGAGCGGGTGTACGCGGGGGCCGGCAACCCCCGTACGCGGGAGTGGACGGACCTGGCGACGCGGCTGTTCGAGGGGCGGGGGATCGAGGTCGCGGCGCCCGCCCCGCTGGCCGTGGGGGAGGAGGAGTTCCAGCGGATCATGGCCAAGACCAGGTCACCGGTGCTGGCGGTGGTGGACTTCCCGCCCATGCCGGGCACGGTCGCGCGGCCGCTCGTCGACCCCGTACCGCTGTCGCCCGTCTCGCTGGTGTGGCGCGAGGGGCTCAACCATCCGGGGCTGGACGCGTTGCGGCGGGCCGCCGCCGAGCTGGCGCGGGCGGAAGTATGGCTGTCACATCCGGAGGACGGGTGGATTCCGCCCACAGATGCACTCATCATGATGACCTTCGCCTGACGTCACACACATACACATCTTTCCCGCCCATACATTCGTTGGCCCGGGTGCGTGTGATGGGTGGGGCGCCCCGGATCGGGTGGGGGCCCGGTCCGGTACAGAAAAGTGCGACAGTCCGGCATCGACCACGCGCTCGGAACGATCCCGTGGGGGGAAGTGCGTGCACGTCGACAACTGGCCCAAGGGCATTCAGCCGAAGCGGACCGAGGGTGAGGGCCCGGGTCCGGGCCGTGGTGGTAGTGACAGCGGTGCGTCGGACGAGGTGGTCTGGCCCGACGCCGCCGGCAGAACGGGAGCGGTCTCCCAGGTGGAGGCGGCGCCCTGGGAGCGGCCCGACCAGCCCGGGCGCAACCACGATCCGCACGAGGTGACCGTCCAACTCGACGGTGTCGGGCGCGAGGTGGAGGAAGGAACCGGCAAGCACGCCGGGAAGAACGGGGACGCGGCGGGTGCCGGCCAGGACTCCGACGGGCCCGTCTTCGTCGACGAGTCGGGGCGGCGCCGGAACCTCTACCGGCGCCTCGGCATCGCCGTCGGCACCGCCTGCGCCGCGTACGCCGTGGTCATCGTCGGCACCCTGGTGTCGGGCAACTCCGACGCGCCCTGGCTGCCGGTGCCGATGCAGAAGGACGACAAGCCGGCGGGCAAGGTGGACACACCTCCGCGGCCGGCCGAGTCGGACGACCGGGCCGACACGGCGGACGGTTTCGTACCGGACTCCGGTCCGGGCGGCGGCCGCGCGGGAGCGACGGTCTCGCCCGGCGGCAAGTCGCCGACCGGCGCGGCGGGCCGGGCGAAGCGGCCGGAGTCGTCCGCCGGCGCCGAGCCCTCGGCCGAGCCCAGCGCCGGAGTGGTGCCCCGGCCGAAGCCGAGCGCCAGCGCCAAGGACCCCGAGCCGTCCCCCTCCGCCTCCGAGCCGCCGAAGGTCGACCCCAGCCCCTCGGGCTCGCCGTCGCCCTCGCCCTCGGACACCACCGACCCCGGCCCCGCCCCGGGCGGCGGCACGGACACCGTCGCCGGCGGTCCGGCCTCCCCGGCGCCCGTCGAGCCGGCCCCGGCGACCTCGGACGGCTCACAGAGCCCGCAGGAGCCGGCGAGCCCGCAGGACCCGCAGGGCCCGCAGAACCCGGAGACACCCGCCTGATGACCCGCTCCCAGCGCGGCGGCACGCCCTCGCGTGCCGCCCAGCGCCCCACCCGCTCATCACCGTCCTCGAACGCAGGTTCGGGTGATCCCGTCAACACCACCGGGAACGGCTCCGCGAAGCGTGCGCGCAAGAGCCCGAAGAAGCGTTCCGGGCGGCGGGTGCCGCTGCGTCATCTGCTGCCCTGTGTGCTGCTCCTCGCCCTGATGGCCATGCTCATGCTGCGCGGATACGTGCACAGCGAGATCCTCGCGGACCACCGGGTCCGGCCGCCCGTCTCGAACGACCGGGTACCGAAGGACATACTGAAGGGCGGGCCCGTCATCGACACCCGCTCGGAACGCCGGCGCAGCCTGGACGTCCCCGACTACGAACTGGTCCTGACGTTCGACGACGGGCCGGACCCCCGGTGGACCCCCAAGGTCCTCGACATGCTGAGGAAGCACGACGCCAAGGCCGTCTTCTTCATCACCGGCACCATGGCCTCCCGCTACCCCGACCTGGTCCAGCGCATGGTCGACGAGGGCCACGAGATCGGGCTGCACACCTTCAACCACCCGGACCTCTCGCTCCAGAGCAAGGACCGCATCGACTGGGAGCTCTCCCAGAACCAGCTGGCGCTCGCGGGCGCCGCCGGCATCCGCACCTCGCTGTTCCGGCCGCCGTACTCGTCGTTCTCGGAGCGCATGGACAACCGGACCTGGCCGGTGACGCAGTACATCGGCAGCCGCGGCTACATCACCGTCGTCAGCGACACCGACAGCCAGGACTGGAAGCGGCCGGGGGTCGCCGAGATCATCCGCCGATCCACGCCCGAGCGCGGCGAGGGCGCGGTCGTGCTGATGCACGACTCCGGCGGCGACCGCTCGCAGACCGTCGCCGCGCTGGACCGCTACATCCCGCAGCTGCAGGTCAAGGGCTACAAGTTCGACACCCTGACCGGCGCCCTGAGGGCCCCCAGCGCCCACACCCCGGTCACCGGCCTCGGCCTGGCGAAGGGCAAGGTCTGGGTCACCCTGGTGCAGGTCTCGGAGAAGACCACGAGCGTCCTCGTCGTCGCCCTCGCGGTCGTCGGCGTCCTCGTCCTTGCCCGCTTCGGGCTGATGCTGATCCTGTCGATCGCGCACGCCCGCAAGGTCCGCCGCCGCGGCTTCCGCTGGGGCCCGGACGGGCCGGTCACGGAACCCGTCTCGGTGCTCGTCCCGGCGTACAACGAGGCCAAGTGCATCGAGAAGACGGTCCGTTCCCTGGTGGCGAGCGACCACCCCATCGAGGTGCTCGTCATCGACGACGGCTCCAGCGACGGCACGGCCGGCATCGTCGAGGAACTCGGCAAGGACCTGCCGGGCGTCCGCGTCGTACGGCAGCTCAACGCGGGCAAGCCCGCCGCCCTCAACCGGGGCATCGCCAACGCCCGGCACGAGATCATCGTCATGATGGACGGCGACACGGTCTTCGAACCGTCCACCGTCCGCGAACTGGTCCAGCCCTTCGCCGACCCCCGCGTCGGCGCGGTCGCGGGCAACGCCAAGGTCGGCAACCGGGACACCCTCATCGGCGCCTGGCAGCACATCGAGTACGTGATGGGCTTCAACCTCGACCGCCGGATGTACGACATCCTGCGCTGCATGCCGACGATCCCCGGCGCGGTCGGGGCGTTCCGCCGCACGGCCCTCGAACGCGTCGGCGGGATGAGCGAGGACACCCTCGCCGAGGACACCGACATCACCATGGCCATGCACCGCGACGGCTGGCACGTCGTCTACGCCGAGAACGCGCGCGCCTGGACCGAGGCCCCGGAATCCGTCCAGCAGTTGTGGTCCCAGCGCTACCGCTGGTCGTACGGCACCATGCAGGCGATCTGGAAGCACCGGGGCTCGCTCTTCGACCGGGGCCCCTCCGGCCGCTTCGGCCGCGTGGGCCTGCCGCTGGTGTCCCTCTTCATGGTCGTGGCGCCCCTGCTGGCCCCGCTCATCGACGTGTTCCTGCTCTACGGGCTGATCTTCGGGCCCACGGAGAAGACGATCGGCGCCTGGCTGGGCGTGCTGGCCGTCCAGGTGGTCTGCGCCGCCCTCGCGTTCCACCTCGACAAGGAGCGTATGACCCACCTGATCTCCCTCCCGCTCCAGCAGCTCCTCTACCGCCAGCTCATGTACGTCGTCCTGCTGCAGTCGTGGATCACAGCGCTGACCGGCGGCCGGCTGCGCTGGCAGAAGCTGCGGCGGACGGGGGCCGTGGGGCTGCCCGGCGCGCCCACGGAGGGGGCCGTGCCCCAGCAGCAGTCGGGTGAGCGGAGGCCGGTCGGATGAGCACCCTCGCACACGGCTCCACGCCGCCCGATTCCTCGCCGCCCGGTTCATCGCCGCCCGGCTCCGCCGCGCCGGGCGTGCCCCCGCAGGCCGGCGCGGGACCGCAGGAGTCACCCGCCCGTGCCCCGGGCCGGGACCGCTACTTCGACCTCCTGCGGGCCCTCGCCCTCTTCCGGGTGGTGCTCTACCACCTCACCGGCTGGGCCTGGCTGCCGCTCCTCTTCCCCTCCATGGGCGTGATGTTCGCCCTCGCCGGCAACCTCATGGCGCGCTCGCTGAAGCGCCCGGCCCTGGGAGTCGTCCGGGGCCGCCTGCGCCGACTGCTGCCGCCGGTCTGGCTCCTGGGGGTCGTCGGCGTGACGGGGATGGTGGCCCAGGGCTGGGGGCCGGACGCGGACGGGCACCCCGCCTGGTGGTGGTTCCACCTCACGTTCTGGATCCTCCCGATCAGCGACCCGCCGTACGCCGAGGGCCTCCCCGGAGTCCACGGCCTCATCGGCGCCGACTGGGCCGGGGAACTCGCCGGCCCGCTCTGGTACGTCCGCGCCTACCTCTGGTACGTCGTCCTCTCCCCGCTGCTGCTACGCGCGCTGCGGGCGGTGCCGGCGGTGACGGTCCTCGCGCCGATCGCGCTGGCCGGGGTGTTCGAACTGGGTCTGCTGGAACTGCCGGGCGAGCGGTTCTCCTCGGGACTGACGGACTTCAGCACCTTCGGCGCCTGCTGGATCCTCGGCATGGCCCACCAGGAGGGCATCCTCGCGCGCCTCCCGCGCTACCTCGTCCCCTCGGTGGCCCCGGTGGTCGCCCTGACCGGCCTCTGGTACGCCCTGAACCACGGCTTCGGCACCGGCAACGACCTGGACAGCATGCCGTTCGCCCAGGCGCTCTGGTCCGTCGGCACGGTGGCGCTGCTGCTGCACATCAGCCCGTCGTGGCAGGAGTGGCCGGACCGGCTGCGCCGCTGGGACGGGCTGATCACCCTCCTCAACTCCCGTGCGGTGACGATCTACCTCTGGCACAACACCTGCATCCTGATCGCCGCGACCCAGTGGGACCGGCTGTGGAACGTGGTGTTCCTCGAACAGAACACCCCCTGGCTGCTGGAGAGCGTCTGGCCCGTGCTGGGCGTGACGTGGCTGCTGATCGCCGTCTGCGTGGTCGCCTTCGGCTGGGCGGAGGACCTGGCGGCCGGGCGCAGGCCGCGGTGGTGGCCGACGGGTCGTGTACTGACCCGGTAACCAACCGGGATACGCACTTGCGTACGACTGACCTGGTGTTGGATGTTGGGCTCGCTTGAGGCAGGTGTTCCTCGCACTGCTCGCCTCGTCGAAGCGACTCAAGGAGTGACACCCGCCGATGACCCAGCCTCCCGGCCAGCCGCCCTACGACGGTTACGGAGCCCAGCCGCCGCAGCAGCCGTACCCGGGCTCGTACCCGCCTCCGGGCCAGGTGCCGGGCCAGCCGCCGAACCCGTACGCGACGGCTCCGCAGCAGCCGTACGGGACGGGCGGGCAGCCGCCGTACGGCCCCGGCGGTCAGCCTCCGTACGGGGCGCCGGGGGCTCCGGGTGCGCCTGGGGCGCCGAACTACGGTCCCCAGTACGGGGGTTACCCGCCGCCGCCCCCGCCCTCCGGTGGTAGCGGTGGCAAAGTCGCGCTGATCATCGTGGCCGTCGTGGCGGCGCTCGCGGTGATCGGCGGGGGAGTCTTCCTCCTGACCGCCGACGGGGACGACGACACCACGGCCAAGCCCGAGCAGAGCGTCTCGGCCACGGAGACCGGCTCCGCGACCCCGACGGACGAGGCCACGGGGGAGGACGCCGGCGACGAGGGCACCGGAACGCCCGACGGCGGTCTGGACGACGGCGGCTCGACCACCGCGCCCGCCAAGGGCGTCGAGGGCCAGTGGCAGGACGACCAGGCCCGGACCCTGACCATCGGCGCCGAGCAGACCAGCGGTGACGGCAAGGGCCAGCACCCGCTCTCCTACATAGACATGGTCGGCGGCAAGGGCATCATGACCGGCGTCGGCGCCTACCGGGACGAGAACAACTTCCGGATGGCCCTGACCCCCATGGCCTCGAAGGACGTCAGCGACGAGGACGTCACCTTCGCCACGGTCCGCCGCTCCGGCGACGAGGTGATCATCACCTGGGAGAAGGGCGGCACGGACCGACTCGGCTATGTGGGTGAGTCGACGAGCTGACGCGCCGGGGTACGTCGGTGGGGGTGGGCCGGAATTGGTGGCCCACCCCCACCGCTGTGTTCGGGGCAACCAAGTGGTGGGGCGGCGGCGACTGAGGGGGAAGGCGGGTCGCGCCGTGCGTCGGCCAGAGGCTGGTTCGGGGCCGGTTCGAGTGCGAGGTGGGAGGCCGGAGGAGGAGCGTCCACGATGAGGGGCGATGGCGAGCACATCGACGAGTTCGCGGCCTGGATGGAGGGCCTCATACGGGCGCGCGGCTACGACATCGACAGCCCGCGCGGTGGTGGCAAGACCCGGCTGGCCGAGGAGGCGGGGGTGCACCGGGCGGCCATCACCCGGCTGTTGCAACGGCGGAGCATGCCCGACCTGGAGACGATGCGCGGTCTGTCCCGGGCCCTCGGCGTCCCGCTGCGCGACGTCCTGATCCGCTCGGGCAAGCTGACCGAACAGGACCTGCCCCAGGCCCCGGCCCCGGCGCCCGAGACCGGCCCGCTCTCCCCAGAGCAGGCGGCGTCCGCCCTGGGCATCCCGGAACACCGCAGGACGGCCTTCATCCAACTCACCGAACGACTCAGACAGCCCCCGCCTCCCGCTTCCTGACCTCCCCTTCTCCGGAACTCTCCCGAGCCCGCCTCAAGGCCGCACGGCAGCCGCGCCGTGCGGCCTTGCGCATGCCCACGCTGGAACATCGTTCCGAGCTTGCGAACACTGTGCGCAATGCGTACGGTGTTCCATGTCGCCGCGCAGCACAGCGACAGCCCCTCACCACGCTCCCGGAGGACACGTCATGTCTCAGCCCACCGCCACCACCCCCGCCACCACCCCCGCCCCCTCCCTCGACCTCGACCACTGGCAGCGTCGGCTCGACACCCTCCGCGCCGCCCACGACGTGCCCGGCGCGAGCCTCGCCTTCGTCGTCGGCGGGGAGGTCCACGAACTCGCGAGCGGCGTGCTGAGCCGCGCGACCGGCGTGGAGGCCACCCCCGACTCCGTCTTCCAGCTCGGCTCGATCGCGAAGGTCTACACCGCCGCCCTCGTCATGCAGCTGGTGGAGTCCGGCGAACTCGACCTCGACGTCCCGGTGGTGAAGGTGCTGCCGGAGTTCGCGACCGTCGACCCGGCAGCCACCGAAGTCATCACGCCCCGCATGCTGCTCTCCCACACCAGCGGCCTGACCTGCGACTTCCACATCGACACCGGGCGCGGCGACGACGCGATCGCCCGGTACGTCGAGGCCGCGAAGGGCGTGGCGATGGACTGCCCGCCGGGCACGGCGGTGTCGTACAGCGGCATCGGCTACGTCGTCCTCGGCCGCATCGTCGAGGTGCTGACCGGGCTGACCTGGGACCAGGCGCTCAAGGAGCGGGTGTTCGCCCCGCTCGGCCTGACGCACTCCATGACCCTGCCGGAGGAGGCGCTGCCGTTCCGCGCGGCGATGGGCCACATGGCGGGCGAGGACGGAACGCAGATCCCGGCACCGGTCTGGGACCTGATGCCGCGCGCGGCCGGACCGGGCGCCCGCGTGCTCGCCACCGCCGGCGACGTCGTCCGGTACGCGAAGGCACACCTCGACGGAGGCGCCGGCATCCTCCGCCCCGAGACCGTGACGGCCATGCAGAACCGGGAGACCGACGTCCCCGACAAGTGGACGGTCAGCGCCGACGGCTGGGGTCTCGGCTGGACCCTGTACGACTGGGACGGCGTCCCGGGCTACGGCCACGACGGCGCCGCGACCGGCCAGTACGCCTTCCTCCGCGTGGTGCCCACCGAGGGTGTCGCCGTCGCGTTGCTCACCAACGGCGGCGCCTCCCGCCTCCTCTACGCCGACCTGCTGCGCGAGTTGCTGGCCGAGCTGGCCGGGATCACGCTGCCCGCCCCGTTCGCCCCGCCCGCCGAGCCGCCCACCGTCGACATCACGCCCTGGACCGGTACGTACAAGAGGGAGGGAGTAGTCATCACGATCGGCGAGAGGAACAGCACACCGCACCTCACGTACGCCTTCGTGGACGGCATGGTCGGCTATTCGCCGGACCTGGAGATGGAGCTCGTGCCCCTGTCGGAGACGGTGTTCGCCGGGGCGGGCGGCGGCGCCTCGTTCGCGGAGGACTGGATGCCTGTGGTCTTCGCCACGCTGAGCGACGGCACCCGATGCGCCTACATTGGCATGAGGGCCGCGCCGAAAGTGGCGTGACCACCAGGTATCCGCCAGGTATCCACCCGGTATGACGCCCTGCTCACCGATTCCTCACCGGCCGGGCGACCCGCTCGTGAGAGCAAAGTTCCTTTCCGGTCACCCAGTGCCACAGCCAGGAAACGCGCCCTCCCTACCTTCGGGACTCATCACCCCTCATCACCGCATCGCGACACCGGAGCCCGGAGAACGTGGAGGCGTCATGACAGCCCCGAGCACTGCCCCCGCATCGAGCAGGGGAGGCCGCTGGATTCAGCACTGGGACCCTGAGAACGAAGCCTTCTGGAACGAGACCGGCGAGAAGGTCGCCCGGCGCAACCTCTTCTTCTCGGTGCTCTCGGAGCACATCGGCTTCTCCATCTGGACCGTCTGGTCGGTGATGGTGCTCTTCATGGGCCCCGAGTACGGGCTCACCCCGGCCGACAAGTTCTTCCTCGTCTCGATGGCCACGCTGGTCGGCGCCATCGTCCGCATCCCGTACACCTTCGCGGTGGCGATCTTCGGCGGACGCAACTGGACGGTCGTCTCCGCGAGCCTGCTGCTGATCCCGACCGTCGCGGCCTTCGTCGTGATGGAGCCGGGTACCTCGTTCAACACGTTCCTGATCTGCGCGATGCTCGCCGGTATCGGCGGCGGCAACTTCGCCTCCTCCATGACGAACATCAACGCCTTCTTCCCGCTGCGGAAGAAGGGCTGGGCGCTCGGTCTCAACGCGGGCGGCGGCAACATCGGTGTCCCGGTCGTGCAGCTCATCGGTCTCGCCGTCATCGGTGCCGCCGGCGGCCCCCGCGTCCTGCTCGGGATCTACATCCCCTTCATCGTCATCGCCGCGGTCCTCGCCGCCGTCTACATGGACAACATCGCGTCCGTGAAGAACGACACCGGTGCCGCGAAGGACGCCGTGAAGGAGGGCCACACCTGGATCATGTCCTTCCTCTACATCGGCACCTTCGGCTCCTTCATCGGCTACAGCTTCGCCTTCGGCCTCGTCCTGCAGACCCAGTTCGGCCGTACGCCCCTGGAGTCCGCGTACGTCACCTTCATCGGCCCGCTGCTCGGCTCGCTGATCCGGCCGGTGGGCGGCGCGCTCGCCGACAAGTACGGCGGCGCCAAGATCACCCTGTGGAACTACGTCGGCATGGCCGCCGCCACCGGGATCATCGTCATCGCCTCCATGCAGAAGTCGCTGCCGCTCTTCACCACCGCGTTCAT
The DNA here is from genome assembly GCF_036322545.1 of Streptomyces sp. SP18BB07. Classification (NCBI taxonomy): domain Bacteria; kingdom Bacillati; phylum Actinomycetota; class Actinomycetes; order Kitasatosporales; family Streptomycetaceae; genus Streptomyces; species Streptomyces sp. SP18BB07. The sequence goes on along the minus strand of NZ_JAQYWT010000333.1, from coordinate 166,198 downwards.
CGTGCTCTTCGTCCTCAGCGGCCTGGGCAACGGCTCCACCTTCAAGATGATCCCGGGCATCTTCCAGGCCAAGGCCCTCGCCAAGGGGCTGGAGGGCGAGGAGGCCGCGGCCTACGGGCGCCGTCTCTCCGGTGCCTCCATGGGCATCATCGGCGCGGTGGGTGCCCTCGGCGGCCTCGGCATCAACCTGGCCTTCCGCCAGTCCTTCCTCACGGTCGGCTCCGGCACCGGCGCCTTCGTCACCTTCCTCGCCTTCTACGGCGTCTGCTTCGCGGTGACCTGGGCCGTATACCTTCGCCGCCCGGCTTCGAACGCCTCTGCGACGACGACGGCGACGGACTCGAAGCCGCAGCTCAGCTACGCCGAGGTGTGACATCGCCCATGCCGTGACACGTGTGACGTAACACCAGCGACATCAAGCCGAACCGAGCCTGTCACGCACCGTTGACAGGCTCGTTCGGCATGTGGGCGCGCCAATCGGTGTACCCGCACGCACAGAGCTTCGACTGAGTGCAACGACTCGACTGCGGGACGAGAGCCATGTACGACGAACAGCAGCGACCCGAGCGATCAGATCGAGCCGATCGACCAGACAGGACGGTTCTGATGGATCGGATGGACCGGACGGACCCGACGGACCGGAATGAAGGTACGGACCGGGCGGCGCGGACGGAACACGGACCGCTCGCCGGGTTCACCGTGGGTGTCACCGCCGCCCGCCGGGCCGACGAGCTCGGGGCACTGCTCCAGCGCCGCGGAGCCGCGGTCCTGCACGCCCCCGCCCTGCGCATCGTGCCGCTCTCCGACGACAGCGAACTGCTCGCCGCGACCAAAAACCTGCTCGACCAGGCACCCGACATCGTGGTCGCGACGACGGCCATCGGCTTCCGCGGCTGGATCGAGGCGGCGGACGGCTGGGGCCTGGGCGAAGCCCTGCTCGACCGGCTGCGGGGGGTCGAGGTCCTGGCACGTGGACCGAAGGTGAAGGGCGCGATCCGTGCCGCCGGTCTGACGGAGGAGTGGTCCCCCTCCTCCGAATCCATGGCCGAGGTACTCGACCGACTGCTGGAGCACGGAGTCGAGGGCCGCCGGGTCGCCGTCCAGCTGCACGGCGAACCGCTCCCCGGTTTCGTGGAGTCCCTGCGCGCCGGGGGAGCGGAGGTGGTCGGCGTCCCCGTCTACCGCTGGATGCCGCCCGAGGACATCACCCCCGTGGACCGCCTCCTCGACTCGGCGATCGGCCGCGGCGTCGACGCCCTCACCTTCACCAGCGCCCCGGCGGCGGCGTCCCTGCTCTCCCGAGCGGAGGACCGGGGCCTGCTCCCGGAGCTGCTCAACGCGCTGAACCACGACGTCCTGCCCGCCTGCGTGGGCCCGGTGACGGCGCTCCCCCTCCAGGCCCACGGCGTGGACACGGTCCAGCCCCAACGCTTCCGCCTCGGCCCCCTCGTCCAACTCCTCTGCCAGGAACTCCCCGGCCGCGCCCGCACGTTGCCCATCGCCGGCCACCACGTGGAGATCCGCGGCCACGCGGTCCTCGTCGACGGAGCCCTGCGCCCCGTCCCCCCGGCCGGCATGTCCCTCCTCCGCGCGCTCTGCCGCCGCCCCGGCTGGGTCGTCCCCCGCTCCGACCTCCTCCGCGCCCTCCCCGGCGCCGGCCGCGACGAACACGCCGTCGAGACGGCGATGGCCCGCCTCCGCACGGCCCTGGGCGCACCGAAACTGATCCAGACGGTGGTCAAGCGTGGCTACCGCCTGGCTTTGGACCCGGCGGCGGACGCGAAGTACGACGCGTAGGGGTTTGAGCCGCGGAGTTCGACTGCGGCCCGGTGGGGCTATTCGCGCAGTTCCCCGCGCCTCTGAAAGGCCTCCGGCCTTTCGTGCCGAAAAAGCAGGGGCGCAGCCCGCTTTTTCAGGGGCGCGGGGAACTGCGCGACCAGCCCTCACCGGACGGACGCCTGGGGGTCAAAGGGGCGCAGCCCCTTGAGGACGGGGCGGGCGCACCCCCCTTCGGGTCACGGCTGTGCGACTTGCACGGCGTTGCCCGGATCCACGGCCGTCGGCGCGAGCCCACCACAGTGTCGACCAGTCATCGGCGTAGTGGTCGACCAGGACCGTCACCGAGGGGTTCGCGCGGATGTTGCGCAGCCGCCGCAACTGCCATGTGCTCTTGGGCTTGTGATCCACCGCGAAATACAGGAGGCCGTCCCGGACGGCGAACGTCACCGGCACCGCGTGCGGTACCCCGCTGGCGTCGGCGGTCGCCAGCCGGGCGACGGGAGCTGCGGCGAAGCGCTCCCGGGCGACAAGCGGCGAGAGTCTCATGCGCTCACCGTTGAGACCCCGGAAGGGCTGGATGCATGGGCGCTAGACGTGAAGTACGAAGTAGTTGTCAAGGCATGTGGATCGGGCGGAAGGAATTGAGTTGCCATGCCCGCATCGCAGCCCGAATGCTTGCGCCTTGTGACGACCACTGGAGAGAAGCCGCCGTTCGATGCTGCCAGGCCGGTCGCGTTGGTGACCGGGGTCGGCCGGTCCGTCGGCATCGGCGCGGGCATCGCTCACCGGCTTGCCGAGGCGGGCTGGAACGTCGCCTTCACCTACTGGACGCCGTATGACGCCCGCATGGCCTGGGGCGCCGAGACCGGTGCCGCGGACACCATCGCCAAGGCGCTGGGCGAACGAGGCGCCGACGGGGTGGCCGTGGAGGCGGACCTCGCCGATCCGGAGGCGGCGGAGCGTGTCTTTGATGAGGTCGAGCGTCGCCTCGGCGGCATCACCGCCTTGGTGATGTGCCACTGCGAGTCGGTCGACTCGGGCCTGCTCGACACCACGCTGGAGAGCTTCGACCGTCACTTCGCGGTCAACGCGCGTGCCACCTGGCTGCTGATCCGGGAGTACGGCCGTCGCTTCCATGCGGCTCCGGGGACCGGGCGCGTCATCAGCCTCACCAGCGACCACACCGTCGGCAACCTGCCCTACGGAGCGAGCAAGGGCGCGCTCGACCGCATCACCCTGGCAGCCGCCCACGAACTCTCCCACCTCGGGATCACCGCCAACGTGATCAACCCGGGGCCGGTGGACACGGGTTGGATGTCCGACGACATCCGGGAGCACGTACTGCGTCGGACGCCGCTGGGGCGTCTGGGCAGCCCGCGGGACACCGCTGATCTCGTGGAGTTCCTGTGCTCACCGCAGGGCCAGTGGATCAACGGGCAGCTACTGAAGAGCAACGGCGGGTTCGCCAACTGATCGGCGACCCGACTGCGCGGCCTCCACGTGTTGGACCAGCACGCCGTTCTTGAACCTGGCGCTGGAGCGGACCAGGGCAACCGGGGGCGCACACTCACCGGGCGAACAATTCCGGCCGGACCCCACCGAGTTCCACCCCCGGGTGCGGCCAGGCCCCGACACGGGTACGTACCCCTGAGGCGCACCCCCGCCCGGTCGTCCCCAAGGCGGTGACAGGCACATGGCACACCCCCACCCCCCTCGCTTCGACTGCGGTCACCTCTGCCTGGACTTCCTCACCACCACCCACCCCGAGGAACAACTCGACTCCCCGACCGCCCTGCGCACCTGGATCACCGCCGCCCGCCTGGTCCCCGAGGGCACCCCCCTCGACCACATCACCCCGCACTGGCTGGTCGGCTTCAGAGAACTCCGCGCCCACATAGCCCAGTTGGTACGCACCACCCCGGACCGAACCCCGGACCGAACCCCCGACCGGACCCCGGACCGCGCCTTCGACATCTCCCTCGCGAGGGTCAACGACCTGGCCCGCGCGGCGACTCCGGCCCTCCGCGCCGTCCGCGCCACCGACGGCACCCTCACCCGCGCACTGGACCGCACCCCCGAGTGCGCCGCCCTGCTCGCCCTCCTCGCCCGCGACACCGTGGAGCTGCTCACGGATCCCGTCGCCTGCGCGAGCCTGCGCCAGTGCGCCGGCGACAACTGCCCCGTGGTGTACGTCGACACCTCCCGCGGCCGGCGCCGCCGCTGGTGCTCCAGCGAGATCTGCGGCAACCGCGAACGCGTGGCCCGCCACCGCCGCCGAGCCGACCTGGCCCGCTCCCGCGCGTAGTTGGGGCTGATATGCCCACCCGCCCTACCCAGTCCAGGAGTTGGGCAAACCCCGGGTAGCCGTAAAGAAGCAGCAGTGCTGTTTTTCACATCGCGGTGCGGGTGTCTTCACAATTCCCGTCCATGGGTGCCGGTTTAAGCCCGGATATGGCCGCACTTGTCCCTCACCTGCCTCATCTTTCCCGCGTTTAATCGAGAAAGTTGTGGCTCAACTCTGAACACACAACTGGTTACCTACGTATCCCGATGTGAGCGACCGACTGGGGGAACCCCCGGACACCGGAGGTAGCCGTGCGCAAGGATTCCGCTGTGGCCGATGAACGCCCGCACAGGGCCCGACATCGCGCATCACAGCCCTCAGAGCCAGACGAGGAGCTGATGCGCGCGCTGTACCGCGAGCACGCTGGACCCTTGCTCGCGTACGTGCTGCGTCTGGTCGCGGGCGACCGCCAGCGTGCCGAGGACGTTGTGCAGGAAACTCTCATCAGGGCCTGGAAGAACGCCGGTCAGCTCAATCGAGCGACCGGATCGGTACGCCCCTGGCTGGTGACGGTCGCACGCCGCATCGTCATCGACGGCCACCGCAGCCGGCAGGCCCGGCCGCAGGAGGTCGACCCGTCGCCGCTGGAGGTCATCCCCGCGGAGGACGAGATCGACAAGGCGTTGTGGCTGATGACACTGTCGGACGCGCTGGACGACCTGACCCCTGCCCACAGGGAGGTCCTGGTCGAGACCTATTTCAAAGGGCGTACGGTCAATGAGGCGGCCGAGACGCTTGGCATCCCCAGTGGCACCGTCCGCTCCCGGGTGTTCTACGCCCTGCGGTCGATGAAGCTGGCTCTAGAGGAGCGCGGGGTGACGGCATGAGCAACATCTACGGGGGGTATGGACCGGGAATGCCCGGATCTGTGCAAGGAGCCCAAGGTTCCGGCGACAACATCCACGAGACCGTCGGCGCGTACGCCCTCGGGATACTGGACGACGCCGAGGCCACACAGTTCGAGATGCATCTCGCCACGTGCGAGTGGTGCGGACAACAGCTCGACGAGCTGGCCGGTATGGAACCGATGCTGGCCGCGCTCGCGGACCTGCCCGCCGCCCAGGGCACGCCCGCGATCGGCGAGTCCCTGTCGGCGAAACCGTCCACCGGGCTCGCGGACCGACTGGTCGGCGAGGTCGTCCAGCACCGCGCGAAGAAGAGCCGACGGAACTTCTTCATGCTGGCGGCCGGTGTCGCCCTGATCGTCGGCGGCCCGACGGCGGTGTTCGCGACGACGGGCGGCGGGGACGACACCCCGGAGAACCGGACGGTGGTCGCCAGCCCGGCCAAGGATTCCTTCATGCACATGGCCGCCAAGGACAAGGTCTCGTCCACCGACGCGTCCACCCAGGTCACCGCCACGGTCGGCATGGAGTCCAAGGCCTGGGGCACCCACGCGGTCCTGGAGCTGAAGAACGTCAAGGGTCCGGAGAAGTGCTCGCTCATCGCCGTCGGCAAGAACGGCGAGCGTGAGACGGTCACCTCCTGGTCGGTCCCGAAGTGGGGCTACGGCATCAAGAACGCCGAGACCCAGCAGGCCCGCGACCCGCTCTACGTCCACGGAGGCGCCGCCTTCACCCCCGAGGAGATCGACCACTTCGAGGTCCTGACCTTCAGCGGCAAGAAGCTCGTCTCGGTCAAGGCGTAGCCCGTCGAGGCGAAACGCCACTCCTCGCGGCAGGCAGCGGACGGACCCCGGTCGGGCACATAGCCTGACGGGGTCCTTTTCGCGTACGGTGGACGGCTGCCCAGCACGTCAGAAGGGGGCCCGGGTGGCCGTCCAGCAGGAAACGCTCGACTCCGCTCACGACTCGGTGCGTGAGAAGGAGATCGGCGTCGAACAGGAACATCTGGACCGGGTCTACCGGCGCCTCGAGGAGAAGATCCACGAGGCCGAGTTCCTGATGAACGACGCGGCCAAGCGCGGTCAGGTGGGCACTCCCGGCGCACTCGCCGAGCGGGACGCCCAGGTCTTCCGGGCGGGCATCCACCTCAACCGGCTGAACAACGAGTTCGAGGACTTCCTCTTCGGCCGGATCGACCTGCTGCTCGGCAAGGACGGCAAGAAGGGCCCGGACGGCGCGTACACCGCCGTCGAACCGGCCGAGGGCGCGGTCCGCCCCGACAACACCGCCGACATCGCCGAGACCCTCCACATCGGCCGCATCGGCGTCCTGGACTCCGAGTACGCGCCGCTGGTCATCGACTGGCGGGCCCCGGCGGCCGCCCCCTTCTACCGCTCGACCCCGGTCGACCCCGGCCGGGTCGTCCGCCGCCGGGTCATCCGCTCCAAGGGCCGCAAGGTGCTCGGTGTCGAGGACGACCTGATGCGCCCCGAGCTGAAGGCCTCCCTCGACGGCCACGAGCTGGCCGTCATCGGCGACGGTGCCCTCATGGCCGCCCTCGGCCAGGCCCGCAGCCACACCATGCGCGACATCGTCGCCTCCATCCAGGCCGAACAGGACCTGGTGATCCGCGCCCCCGCCGCCTCCGTCACGTACGTCGAGGGCGGCCCCGGCACCGGCAAGACGGCCGTCGCCCTGCACCGCGCCGCCTACCTCCTCTACCAGGACCGCCGCCGGTACGCGGGCGGCATCCTGATCGTCTCCCCGACCCCGCTGCTCGTCGCCTACACCGAGGGCGTCCTGCCCTCCCTCGGCGAGGAGGGCCAGGTCGCCATCCGCGCGATCGGCTCACTCGTCGACGGCGCCGAGGCCACGCTGTACGACTCCCCGGCCGTGGCCCGCGCCAAGGGCTCCTACCGCATGCTCAAGGTGCTGCGGAAGGCCGCCCGGGGCGCCCTGGAGTCGAGCGACGCGCCCACCCGCCTCCGGGTCGTCGCCTTCGGCCGACGCCTCGAACTGGAGGCCTCCGACCTGGACCGTGTCCGCCGCAACGCGCTCAGCGGCACCGCCCCGGTCAACCTGCTGCGCCCCCGCGCGCGCAAGCTGCTGCTGGACGCCCTCTGGGACCGGTCGGGGGCGGCGGGCCGCCACACCGACCCGGAGCTGGCCGCCGAACTGCGTTCCTCCTTCGACGAGGACATCTCGAGCGAGGACGAGTTCATCGCCTTCCTCGACGCCTGGTGGCCCGAGCTGACCCCGCGTGGTGTGCTCACCGCGATGGCCGACGAGCGCCGCCTCGGCCGCTGGGCCCGCCGCATCCTCAACCCGGGTGAGGTCCGCCGTGTCGCCCGCTCCCTGAAGCGGGACGGCCTCTCGGTCCACGACATCGCCGTGCTCGACGAACTCCAGGCGATCCTCGGCCTCCCGGCCCGCCCCAGGAAGAGACGCGAACTCGACCCGCTGGACCAGCTCACGGGCCTGGAGGAACTGATGCCCGTACGCGAGGAGACCCAGCGGGAACGGGCCGAGCGGCTGGCGCAGGAGCGCACCGAGTACGCGCACGTCATCGTCGACGAGGCGCAGGACCTGACGCCGATGCAGTGGCGGATGGTGGGCCGCCGCGGCCGCCACGCCACCTGGACGGTCGTGGGCGACCCCGCCCAGTCCTCCTGGTCCGACCCCGACGAGGCGGCCGAGGCCCGCGACGAGGCCCTCGGCACCCGCCCGCGGCGCCGCTTCACCCTCACCGTCAACTACCGCAACCCGGCCGAGATCGCCGAACTGGCGGCGAAGGTACTGGCCCTGGCCATGCCGGGCTCCGAGTCCCCGTCGGCGGTCCGCTCCACCGGGGTGGAGCCCCGCTTCGTCACGGCCGCCCGCGACACCCTCGCCCGCACGGCCCGCGCGGAGGCCGCCCGGCTGCTGGACCTCGTCGACGGCACGGTGGGCGTGGTGGTCGCCATGAACCGCCGGGAGGAGGCCGCCCGCTGGCTGGCCGGCCTCGGCGACCGGGTGGTGGCCCTCGGCAGCCTGGAGGCGAAGGGTCTGGAGTACGACGCGACGGTGGTCGTCTCCCCGGCGGAGATCGCGGACGAGTCCCCGGCGGGACTGCGTGTGTTGTACGTCGCACTCACCCGGGCGACGCAGCAGCTGACGGTCGTCTCGGCGGACCGCGACGACCCGGACCCGAACGGAGTCCCCGACCTGTTGCGGGACTGAGCTGAGAAGCAGGGGCCGCAGCCCCTGCTTCTCAGGGGCGCGGGGAACTGCGCGAGCAACCACGAACCACCCGCACCCGCCGACGCACCGGCAACTCCCCGAACTCCGAGGCGCCTGTTAGCCTTGGGGGTGGCACCGGCTCGATCCAAGCCCCCGGGCCCAACCTTCGTCGCTACGAGCGACCACTTGCCGCGAGGCGAGCATGGCGGGTCGGTGCCACTGAACTGAAGAGGAACACCGAAGAGGTCCACGTCACCTGTGACGTGGACCTCTTCGCGTCGAGAACAAAACGTTCATAACTTCCCGCGGCTAACGCCTACCCGGCGGTAGGTGCGACGATCGGACGGCAAAACGCAGCAAACGCAGTAGCAGAAGTACGCGAAAGCAGAGGAAGTCGGCCATGGCAACGGCGCCCAGCGTCTCCTACTCGATGACGGTCCGGCTGGAGGTGCCCGCGAGCGGAACCGCGGTCTCCCAGCTCACCGGAGCCGTCGAGTCCCACGGAGGCTCGGTGACCGGCCTCGACGTGACCGCGTCCGGCCACGAGAAGCTCCGCATCGACGTCACCATCGCCGCCACCTCCACGGCGCACGCCGACGAGATCGTCGAGCAGCTGCGCCACATCGAGGGCGTGACGCTCGGCAAGGTCTCCGACCGTACGTTCCTGATGCACCTCGGCGGCAAGATCGAGATGGCGTCGAAGCACCCCATCCGCAACCGTGACGACCTCTCGATGATCTACACCCCGGGCGTGGCCCGCGTCTGCATGGCGATCGCCGAGAACCCCGAGGACGCCCGCCGCCTCACCATCAAGCGCAACTCCGTTGCGGTCGTGACGGACGGCTCCGCCGTGCTGGGCCTCGGCAACATCGGCCCGAAGGCCGCGCTGCCCGTCATGGAGGGCAAGGCGGCCCTCTTCAAGCGGTTCGCCGGCATCGACGCCTGGCCGATCTGCCTGGACACCCAGGACACCGACGCCATCGTCGAGATCGTCAAGGCCATCGCCCCCGGCTTCGCGGGCATCAACCTGGAGGACATCTCCGCGCCCCGCTGCTTCGAGATCGAGGCCCGGCTGCGCGAGGCCCTCGACATCCCCGTCTTCCACGACGACCAGCACGGCACCGCGATCGTCGTCCTCGCCGCCCTCACCAACGCACTTCGCGTCGCGGGCAAGGCGATCGGGGACATCCGCGTCGTCATGTCGGGCGCCGGCGCCGCCGGTACGGCCATCCTCAAGCTGCTCCTCGCCGCCGGTGTGAAGAACGCCGTCGTGGCCGACATCCACGGTGTCGTGCACTGCGACCGCGACGACCTGGTGGACGCCGCCTCCGACTCGCCGCTGCGCTGGATCGCCGACAACACCAACCCCGAGGGCCTCACGGGCACCCTCAAGGAGGCGGTGCGCGGCGCCGACGTGTTCATCGGCGTCTCCGCCCCGAACGTCCTCGACGGCGACGACGTGGCCGCCATGGCCGACGACGCCATTGTGTTCGCGCTCGCGAACCCCGACCCCGAGGTCGACCCCGCCGTCGCCCGCCAGACGGCGGCCGTCGTGGCCACCGGCCGCTCCGACTTCCCCAACCAGATCAACAACGTGCTGGTCTTCCCGGGTGTCTTCCGCGGTCTCCTCGACGCCCAGTCCAGGACCGTCAACACGGAGATGATGCTCGCCGCCGCGACCGCCCTCGCAAACGTCGTCACCGAGGACGAGCTGAACCCGAACTACATCATCCCCAGCGTCTTCAACGACAAGGTCGCGGGCGCGGTCGCCGGCGCCGTCCGCGAGGCCGCGAAGGCGGCGGCCTCGGCCTGAACCCCCGCTGTGACGGTGGCCACGGCCCCGCGCCGTCGGCGCGTCGCGGGGCCGGAGTGCTTGCGCCGCCCTTTAGTGTGGCGGCCAAGCTCAGGCCTGCCACGACTCCCCATGGGCGTTCGTGTGACTCCCAAGGGTGTTCGTGTGACTCCCCAGGGGTGCCGGATTGGCTTTCCCGCCGCAGGTGAGTGCAGGATGCGTTTCTGGGCGCGAGGGTCTGACGACGGACCCGGGTCCGCCTCAACGGCAAGAAGAACACGGGAGTAACAACATGAACCGCAGTGAGCTGGTGGCCGCGCTGGCCGACCGTGCCGAGGTGACCCGCAAGGACGCCGACGCCGTGCTGGCCGCGTTCGCCGAGGTCGTCGGCGACATCGTCGCCAAGGGCGACGAGAAGGTCACCATCCCCGGCTTCCTGACCTTCGAGCGCACCCACCGTGCCGCTCGCACCGCTCGCAACCCGCAGACCGGCGACCCGATCCAGATCCCCGCCGGCTACAGCGTGAAGGTCTCCGCGGGCAGCAAGCTCAAGGAAGCGGCGAAGGGCAAGTAGCCTTGCCGTCCGTCCTTCCGGGGATGGTGTGGCGCGCGTAGAACGCCTGATGGGGGCGGCACCTGGTCTTCCAGGTGCCGCCCCCATCGTCGTGCGTGGGGCCTGCCGTACCGCTAGCCGAGAGCCTTGCCCGGCAGTTCGACCTTCGCGCCGAGCTCCATGAGCTTCTCCATGAAGTTCTCGTAGCCGCGGTTGATCAGGTCGATGCCGTGGACCCGGGAGGTGCCCTGGGCCGCGAGGGCGGCGATGAGGTACGAGAAGCCGCCGCGCAGGTCGGGGATGACCAGGTCGGCGCCCTGGAGGCGGGTGGGGCCGGAGACGACGGCGGAGTGCAGGAAGTTGCGCTGGCCGAAGCGGCAGTTCGAGCCGCCGAGGCACTCGCGGTAGAGCTGGATGTGCGCGCCCATCTGGTTCAGCGCCGAGGTGAAGCCCAGCCGGGACTCGTAGACCGTCTCGTGGACGATCGAGAGGCCGGTGGCCTGCGTCAGGGCGACGACCAGGGGCTGCTGCCAGTCGGTCTGGAAGCCGGGGTGGACGTCCGTCTCCAGCGCGATCGACTTCAGCTGGCCGCCGGGGTGCCAGAAGCGGATGCCCTCGTCGTCGATCTCGAAGGCACCGCCCACCTTCCGGTAGGTGTTCAGGAACGTCATCATCGAGCGCTGCTGGGCGCCCCGAATGTAGATGTCGCCTTCGGTCGCCAGCGCGGCGGACGCCCAGGAGGCGGCCTCCAGGCGGTCCGGGAGCGCCTTGTGGTTGTAGCCGCCGAGCGAGTCCACACCGGTGATGCGGATCGTGCGGTCGGTGTCCATCGCGATGATGGCGCCCATCTTCTGCAGGACGCAGATCAGGTCCTCGATCTCGGGCTCGATCGCCGCGTTCGCGAGTTCCGTCACGCCCTCCGCGAGGACGGCGGTCAGCAGCACCTGCTCCGTGGCGCCCACGGACGGGTACGGCAGCTGGATCTTCGTGCCCCGCAGCCGTCGCGGCGCCTCCAGGTACTGGCCGTCCTCCCGCTTCTCGATCTTCGCGCCGAACTGCCGCAGCACCTCGAAGTGGAAGTCGATCGGCCGGCCGCCGATGTCGCAGCCGCCGAGACCGGGGATGAACGCGTGGCCGAGGCGGTGCAGGAGCGGGCCGCAGAAGAGGATCGGGATGCGCGACGAGCCCGCGTGGGCGTCGATGTCGGCGACGTTCGCGCTCTCCACGTTCGTCGGGTCCATCACCAGCTCGCCCGGCTCGTCGCCCGGGCGGACCGTTACGCCATGCAGCTGCAGCAGTCCGCGCACGACCCGTACGTCGCGGATGTCGGGGACGTTGCGCAGCCGGCTCGGACCGCTGCCGAGCAGCGCGGCGACCATGGCCTTGGGTACGAGGTTCTTCGCACCGCGGACACGGATCTCGCCACTGAGCGGGGTGCCGCCGTGTACAAGCAGTACGTCGTCAGAGCCGTTGACGGTCATGGATCTCGCGTTCCGTGGAGTTGGGCAGAGGCGTGTGCGGCGTGTGCGGACGGCCGACGGACCCGTGGTGCGGGGGCCGGCGCGGCGCGAGCCGGAGAGCTAGCGTAATCGCCGCCCACCCCCCTTCCGTAAGCCCAAGTGCTTCTCAGCCACGTCATGGATTCGCCACAACACGAACCGTTCACCACCGGCCACGCGGGGTCACCGTGACGGCCGCGCGCCCCGTCGGCTCCCTGCGCGCCGTGAGCTGCGCGCACACCGCTGCGCGCATTGGCTCCCCGTACCCGGGCGGGATGCGGGATCATGTCTGGCATGACCGAGGTGTCCTCGCTCACAGGGCGGCTGCTCGTGGCCACGCCCGCCCTGGCGGACCCGAACTTCGACCGCGCTGTCGTGCTGCTCCTCGACCACGACGAGAAGGGCTCGCTCGGCGTGGTCCTCAACCGGCCCACCCCGGTGGGCGTCGGCGACATCCTGGAGGGCTGGGCGGATCTCGCCGGCGAGCCCGGGGTCGTCTTCCAGGGCGGCCCGGTGCAACTGGACGCGGCGCTGGGGGTCGCGGTGATCCCCGGCGGCGGCTCCGTGGACCGGGCCCCGCTCGGGTGGCGGCGTGTGCACGGCGCGATCGGCCTGGTCGACCTGGAGGCCCCGCCGGAGCTGCTGGCGTCCGCGCTCGGCTCGCTGCGGATCTTCGCCGGGTACGCCGGCTGGGGGCCCGGCCAGTTGGAGGACGAACTGGCGGAGGGCGCCTGGTACGTCGTCGAGTCCGAACCGGGCGACGTCTCCTCCCCCTGCCCGGAACGCCTCTGGCGCGAGGTCCTGCGCCGCCAGCGCAACGAACTGGCGATGGTGGCCACCTACCCGGACGACCCTTCGCTCAACTGATGCGTGTGCGCTTCAGTACCCTTGGCGTCATGAGCACTCTTGAGCCCGAGCGCGGGACTGGTACGGGGACCCTCGTCGAGCCGACGCCGCAGACGTCGCACGGCGATGGTGACCACGAGCGCTTCGCCCACTATGTCCAGAAGGACAAGATCATGGCGAGCGCCCTCGACGGCACGCCCGTCGTGGCGTTGTGCGGCAAGGTGTGGGTCCCGGGCCGCGACCCGAAGAAGTACCCCGTGTGCCCCATGTGCAAGGAGATCTTCGAATCCCTCGGCGCGGGCGGCGACGACCAGGGCGACGGCAAGAAGTAGCCCAGGACGCGATCGGCTCGGGAGCGCCCGTGCGGCGGGTGCCCCCGGGCTTTGTCGTGCCCTTTGTGCTGAACCCCGTTGCAGGGAACGCTTCTTCCGATCACAAGGTGGTGGAGACCTCTTGTGGTCATGTTCATGTACTCCATAGCCTCCGGTGTGTTGTGTAGAGCAGAACGCCCGTTGCAGAGAATGCAACGCTCCGCTCCCCCCTCCGGAGGATTCGCTCGATGAAGCTCGCCGCCCGACTTGCCGCGCCCGTAGCGGCACTGGCCCTCGCCGGGCTGACCGCCTGCGCCCCCCAGACCTCCGACAACTCCTCCTCCGGGGAGGACGAGAAGACCGGCACCCTCCGCGTCTGGCTCTTCCAGGAGGTGAGCAACGAGCCGAAGCAGAAGGTCGTCGACAAGGTGGTCGCCGCCTTCGAGAAGGCGCACGACGGCGCGAAGGTCAAGGTCGAGTACATCCCCGTCGAGACCCGCGCCCAGCGCATCAAGGCCGCCTTCAACGACCCCAAGAGCGCCCCCGACGTCATCGAGTACGGCAACACGGACACCGCCGGCTATGTGAAGGACGGCGGACTCGCCGACATCACCGCGGACTTCAACTCCTGGTCCGAGGCCAAGGACTCCGACCCGACCGCCAAGACGTCCGTGACCGTCGAGGGGAAGGTCTACGGGGCGCCGTTCTTCGTGGGCGTGCGCGCCCTGTACTACCGCACCGACGTCTTCGAGCAACTCGGCCTCGAACCCCCGAAGACCCTGGACGAACTGGCCACCACCGCCAAGCGGATCCGCGCGGCCGAGCCCGACCTGTACGGGCTCGTCGTCGGCGGCGCCTACACCTACGGCGCCATGCCCTTCGTCTGGGCCAACGGCGGCGAGATAGCCGAGGGTAAGGGCGGCTCCTACGCCTCCACCATCGACAGCGCGGCCGCCCAGAAGGGCATCGAGGCCTACACCTCGCTCTTCGGCGACGACAACTGCCCCGCCGCCAAGTGCGCGAGCATGGGCGGCAACGACACGGTCACCGCGTTCGCCGCGGGCAAGGCGGGCATGGCGATCGGCGGTGACTTCAGCCACGCCGCCGTGGAGGCCGGCAAGGTCAAGGGCAAGTACGCGGTCGTACCGCTGCCGGGCGTGAAGCCCGGCTCGGTGGCCCCGGCGTTCGCGGGCGGCAACAACGTCGGCGTCCTGAAGAGCACCACGCACCGCACGCTCGCCGTCGACCTGATGAAGCGGCTGGCGTCCAAGGAGACCCAGGGCGAACTCTTCGACGCGATGGGCTTCCTGCCGACGTACACGGATGTGCGGGCCGAGGCGGCGAAGGAGGAGCCGTTCATCGAGCCGTTCGTGAAGACGCTGTCGTCCGGCACGAAGTTCGTGCCCGCCTCGCCGGCGTGGTCGCAGATCGACGCCTCGCTGGTGCTGCCGACGATGTTCCAGGAGGTCGTCAGCGGCAAGAAGGACGTGGCCGAGGCGTCCAAGGACGCGGCGAAGCAGATGAACGATGCGTTCGGCTCCGCTGGTTGAGCGGGGGGCGCCCAGTGGGGTGGGGGGTGCTGAGCGTGGGCGGCCTCGGGTGCGTCGTGGTTTCTCGCGCCCGCGCGGCGGTAGCCGCAAATTCAACACAGCCCCGCGCCCCTATAGGGGCGCCACCCCTTGGCTCTACCTCGCCCCCGCACTCGTCGTCCTCGGTGGGCTGCTCGTCTACCCGATCTACCAGCTCGGGCTGATATCGCTCTTCGAGTACACGCAGGCGCAGGTCAGTGGTGGGGAACCGGCCACTTTCCAGGGGGTCGGGAACTACGCCGAGTTGTTCGGTGACGCCGAGTTCTGGCGGGTGCTGCTGGCCACGGTCGTGTTCGCGGCGGCCTGCGTGGTGTCCACGCTCGCCGTCGGGTGCGCGCTCGCCGTGCTGCTGACACGAGTACGGGCCGTGCCGCGGCTCGCGCTGATGCTGGCGGCGCTCGGGGCGTGGGCGACCCCGGCGATCACCGGGTCCACGGTCTGGCTGCTGCTGTTCGACCCGGACTTCGGGCCGGTCAACCGGATCCTGGGACTGGGCGATCACTCCTGGACGTACGGGCGTTACAGCGCCTTCGTCCTCGTCCTGCTCGAAGTGGTCTGGTGTTCCTTCCCGTTCGTGATGGTGACCGTCTACGCCGGTATCCGTTCCGTGCCCTCCGAGGTGCTGGAGGCCGCGGCTCTGGACGGCGCCTCGCAGTGGCGGATCTGGCGGTCGGTCCTCGCGCCGATGCTCCGTCCGATCCTCGTCGTCGTCACCATTCAGTCGATCATCTGGGACTTCAAGGTCTTCACCCAGATCTATGTGATGACGGGCGGCGGCGGAATCGCGGGCCAGAACCTCGTACTGAACGTGTACGCCTATCAGAAGGCCTTCGCTTCCTCGCAGTACAGCCTCGGTTCGGCGATCGGCGTGGTGATGCTGGTGATTCTGCTGGTGATCACCCTGGTGTATTTGCGACTGCTGCGCAGACAGGGGGAGGAGCTGTGAATTCGCCGGGTTTCGTACGGCGGCCCTGGCGGCTCGCCGCGGAGGCGTCCGCCCTGGTCATCGCGGTCGTGGTGGCGTTCCCGCTCTACTGGATGGTGCTGAGTGCCGTCAAGCCGGCGGGGGAGATCGAGTCGTCCGAGCCCCGGCCGTGGACCCTCGCGCCGACCCTGGATTCCTTCCGCCGCGTCTTCGGGCAGCAGGAATTCGGCCGCTACTTCGCCAACAGCCTTGTCGTCGCCTGCACGGTGGTCGTCGCCTCCGCGCTCATCGCGTTTCTCGCCGCGACGGCGGTCACCCGATTCCGCTTCCGATTCCGGACCACCCTGCTGATCATGTTCCTGGTGGCCCAGATGGTTCCGGTGGAGGCGCTGACCATCCCGCTCTTCTTCCAACTGCGGGACTTCGGCCAACTCAACACCCTGGGCGCGCTGATCCTGCCGCACATCGCCTTCTCGCTGCCGTTCGCGATCTGGATGCTGAGGGGCTTCGTGAAGGCCGTACCCGAGGCGCTGGAGGAGGCCGCCCACCTCGACGGGGCGAGCCGTTCCCGCTTTCTCTGGCAGATCCTTTTCCCGCTCGTCTTCCCGGGGTTGGTGGCCACCAGCGTCTTCTCCTTCATCTCGGCCTGGAACGACTTCCTGTTCGCCAAGTCGTTCATCATCAGCGACACCTCCCAGTCGACCCTGCCGATGGCCCTCCTGGTCTTCTACAAGCCGGAGGATCCGGACTGGGGCGGCGTGATGGCGGCGTCGACGGTGATGACCGTCCCGGTGCTCGTCTTCTTCGTACTCGTACAGCGACGGCTGGTCTCCGGACTGGGCGGCGCGGTCAAGGACTGATGTGCGCGACCCCGATCTGATTCCGACGCCCCGCGCCGTCGACGCCACCGCCGGCGAAGTGCGGCTGACGGCGCGCTCCCGGCTCCACGCCTGCGACGGGACCGAGGGCGTCGGCCGCTGGCTGGGCACCGTCCTGCGGGACGCCACCGGCCTGCCGCTGCGCGAGGGACGCGAGCTCGACGACACGGAGGGAGACGGCATCGGGCTCCGACTCGACCCCGGACTCGGTCCCGAGGAGTACCGCCTGGTCAGCGATGCCTCCGGCGTCCTGGTCGAGGGCGGCGGCGCGGCCGGTGTCTTCTGGGGCGCCCAGACGCTGCGCCAACTCCTCGGCCCCGGGGCGTACCGCAGGGCCCCGATCGACGGCGACCGCGTCTGGACCGTGCCGTACGTCACCGTCGAGGACGGCCCCCGCTTCCGCTGGCGCGGCCTCATGCTCGACGTCGCCCGGCACTTCATGCCCAAGGACGGGGTCCTGCGCTATCTGGACCTGATGGCCGCGCACAAACTCAACGTCCTCCACCTGCACCTGACGGACGACCAGGGCTGGCGGGTCGAGATCAGGAGGTACCCCCGGCTGACCGAGGTCGGCTCCTGGCGGGCGCGTACGAAATCCGGCCACCGCGCCTCGCCCCTGTGGGAGGAGAAGCCGCACGGGGGTCACTACACCCAGGACGACCTCCGCGAGATCGTCGCCTACGCGGCGGAGCGGCACATCACCGTGGTCCCCGAGATCGACGTCCCGGGACACAGTCAGGCCGCCATCGCCGCCTACCCGGAGCTCGGCAACACCGATGTCGTCGACACGGCCTCCCTCGGCGTCTGGGACACCTGGGGCATCAACAAGAACGTGCTCGCCCCCACCGACCACACCCTGCGCTTCTACGAGGGGGTGTTCGAGGAGGTCCTGGAGCTGTTTCCGGCCGATGCCGCCCCGTTCTCGGCGTTCGTGCACATCGGTGGCGACGAGTGCCCCAAGGACCAGTGGCGGGAGTCGGCCGCTGCGCAGGCCCGGATGCGGGAGCTGGGGCTCGCGGACGAGGACGCGCTCCAGTCCTGGTTCGTCCGGCACTTCGGCAACTGGCTGAGTGCGCGCGGGCGTCGCCTGATCGGATGGGACGAGATCCTGGAGGGCGGGGACGGGGCGACGGGATTCGGCCTGGCGCCGGGGGCCGCCGTGTCGTCCTGGCGGGGGTACGCGGGCGGGATCGCGGCGGCGCGCGCCGGCCACGACGTGGTCATGTGCCCCGAGCAGCAGGTGTATCTGGACCACCGTCAGGACGGCGGCCCCGACGAGCCGGTGCCCATCGGCTACGTGCGCACCCTGGAGGACGTCTTCCGGTTCGAGCCGGTTCCCCCGGAGTTGACGCGCGACGAGGCGCGGCATGTGCTCGGCGCCCAGGCCAATGTGTGGACCGAGGTGATGGAGGACCAGGGGCGCGTGGACTACCAGACGTTCCCGCGCCTGGCGGCCTTCGCCGAGGTGGCCTGGAGCCGGCTGCCGGCCCCCGCCGAGCGTGACTTCGGCGACTTCGAGCGGCGGATGACGGTCCACTACGCGCGCCTTGACGCCCTGGGGGTCGGTTATCGGCCGCCTTCGGGCCCGCGTCCGTGGCAACGGCGACCCGGTGTGCTCGGACGTCCGATCGAGGGGGCGCCCCCGAACGTGTGAGGAGGCGGCCAAGACGTAGGACCGAAAGCGCGTGCCCTGCGACGGTGGCCGCACGGGGGAACGAGTGAGACAAGAGGTGCGAGAGTCGGCCGAAGGAGCCAACGCGCACCTATGGGTGATGTCGCACCAAAACGGACCATCTCTCGGGTGACGTGGGCGAATGCCTCCTAGCGGACCCCCGCGTTCGGGCCTCGCGAGAATGTGCCAGAGTTGCCACGTCCGCCCTGTCAGCACGTACCGTACGGCAACACAGGCGGGGACCAGGTGGGGCAGCGGGAAGGGGCAGCCGGTTTGACCACGCACGCACCGCAGGCGGCGCAGGCCGTGACCCTGCCCGGCTCGCTGGACGAGGCCGTGGCGGCCCTCGCCGCCATGCCCTGGGCGGTTCCGGTGGCGGGCGGCACGGACCTCATGGCCGCGGTCAACTCCGGGCAGCTCAGGCCCGCCGCGCTGGTCGGCCTCGGCCGGATCAGCGAGATCCGCGGCTGGCAGTACCAGGACGGGCATGCCCTCCTGGGGGCGGGACTGACGCACGCCCGGATGGGGCGCCCGGATTTCGCGGCGCTCATTCCGGCGCTCGCCGCGGCGGCGCGCGCCGCCGGACCACCGCAGATCCGCAACGCCGGCACCCTCGGTGGCAACATCGCGACGGCCGCCCCCACCGGGGACGCGCTGCCCGTGCTCGCCGCCCTGGAGGCCACGCTGATCATCGCGGGCCCGGGCGGGGCCCGCCGTGAGATGCCCGTCTCGCACCTGCTGGCCGGCATGGAGATGCTGCGCCCCGGTGAACTCATCGGCTTCGTGCGCGTGCCGCTGCTGCACGCCCCCCAGGTCTTCCTGAAGGCCACCGGGCGCACCGGTCCCGGCCGCGCGGTCGCCTCCGTCGCCCTTGTCCTCGACCCCGCCCGGCGCGGGGTGCGGTGCGCCGTCGGAGCCATAGCGCCGATGCCGCTGCGCCCGCTGGACGCCGAGGCGTGGGTCGGTCAGCTGATCGACTGGGACGGCGAGCGCACCCTCGTGCCCGAGGCGCTCCAGGCCTTCGGCGAGTACGTCGCCGCCGCCTGCATCCCGGACCCGGCCCCCGAGGTCGACGGTTCCGTACCACCGCTTCCGCCCGCCGTACTGCACCTGCGGCGCACCGTCGCCGCGCTGGCCCGACGAGCACTGGGGAGGGCACTGTCGTGACCGACGACCAGCACGGAGAGGGCACCCCGCAGCAGGGGGGCCAGGGCGGCTGGGAGCGGCTGCCGCAGGGCGACTACGACGACGGCGCCACCACGTTCGTCCAGCTCCCCGAGGGGGGCATCGACGCGCTGCTCGCCGCCGACAGCCCGCTGGCCGCGCCCGGCCACGGCTATGTGCCGCCGCAGATAGCGACGAACTCCATCAACCCCGCCCAGCTGGGGCAGGTCGGTGACACGGCCCACACCGCCGGTACCGACCCGTCCGTGCCGGGCACCTGGGCGATGCCGGCCGGGGGTGCCGAATGGCACGACCCGAACGCCGGGCAGCCGTCGCCGCCGACGCAGCACGGGTTCACGTACAACCCCGGCTCGACCGGGCAGTGGACCTTCGAGGAGCCGGCCGCGCCGGAAGGCACCGCTCCCGGTCACGATGTGACCGGCGAGTGGTCGATTCCGGTCGCCGGTGGTGATCTTCCGGACGAATCCGGTGAGTTCAGTACGTCGGCTCTGGTCGAGCAGTGGGGCGGGACCCCGCCCGCCACGCTCCCCGGCGGCGCTTCCGCGCCCTGGGCGACGGAGGAGATCGGCACGGCCTGGACCGCGCCGCCGCCCCCCGCCCGGCCCGACGAGCACCCGGCCGACGAGCACCCCGACGACGGGCGCACGGCGGACGGGCGCACGGTCGAGGAGCGCCAGGCCGAGGGCCGCGCGGCGGCGGAGAGCACGCCGGGTACCGCCCCGGACGCCTCCGGGGAGGCCTCCGCGGCCTCTGGGGACGCGTACGCCGGTCGGGCTCCCGAGCCCGCAGGGGAGGCCCCGGAAGCCGCCCAGGAGCCCGCTGAGCCGGTCGGCGCGGCCGATCCGGACACCCAGGGCCCGGAGCGGACCGGGGAGCCGGAGACGGCCACCGACGCACCCGGGTTCGGGAAGCCCGCCGAGGCCGCCGACTCCGTCGAGCCCTCCGGGGCCGAGGGCGACCCGGCGGCGGCCGAGGAACCCGCCCCCACCCCGCCCCCGCACGACGACCACCCCCTCGCCTCCTACGTCCTGCGCGTCAACGGCACCGAGCGGCCCGTCAGCGACGCCTGGATCGGTGAGTCGCTGCTCTACGTGCTGCGTGAGCGGCTCGGCCTCGCCGGCGCCAAGGACGGCTGCTCGCAGGGCGAGTGCGGCGCCTGCAACGTGCAGGTCGACGGCCGGCTCGTGGCGTCCTGCCTGGTGCCCGGGGTCACCGCCGCCGGCAGCGAGGTACGCACCGTCGAGGGCCTCGCCGCCGACGGGCAGCCCTCGGACGTGCAGCGGGCGCTCGCCAAGTGCGGTGCCGTGCAGTGCGGTTTCTGCGTGCCCGGCATGGCGATGACCGTGCACGACCTCCTGGAGGGCAACCCCGCCCCCACCGACCTGGAGACCCGCCAGGCGCTCTGCGGCAACCTCTGCCGCTGCTCCGGCTACCGGGGTGTCCTCGCGGCCGTCCGTGACGTCGTCGCCGAGCGCGAGGCGCACGCGGCCGCCGAGAACGAGGCCGCCGCGGACACCGACGAGGCACGCATCCCGCACCAGGCGGGCCCCGGCGCGGGCGGCGTCAACCCGGCGGCGTACAACGCCCAGCAGGCGCCCCCACCGGCCCCGCACGACCCCGACCGGTCCTACGGCGGCCAGGGGCTGTCCTTCACCGGCCCGGACGACTCGTACGGCGGCCAGGGGCAGTCCTTCGGTGGTCAGGACCAGACGTTCGGGCAGGACCAGTCGTACGGCGGTCAGGACCAGTCGCTCGGCGGCCAGGACCAGACGTTCGGCGGCCAGGATCAGACGTTCGGCGGCCAGGACCAGTCCTTCGGTGGGCAGGACCAGTCGTTCGGTGGTCCGGGCGACACCTACGGCGGTCAGGGGCAGTCCTTCGCCGGGCAGGGAGACACGTACGGCGGCCAGGGCCAGTCATTCGGCGGCCAGGACGACTCGTACGGCGGTCAGGGCCGGTCGTTCGGCCAGGACGGAGGCCAGGCGTGAGCAACGAAACCGTCATCGCGACGCCCGCGGGCCCCGGCGAGACCGCACCCGCTCCCGAGCAACTGCCGCACGGCCTGGGCGTGTCCCTGCCGTCGGCCGACTCCCGGACCAAGTCGGAGGGCACCTTCCCGTACGCGGCCGACCTGTGGGCCGAGGGCCTGCTGTGGGCCGCCGTACTCCGCTCGCCGCACCCGCACGCGCGCATCGTGTCCATCGACACGTCCCACGCGCGCGAAATGCCCGGCGTACGGGCCGTCATCACGCACGAGGACGTCCCGGGCGTCGCCCTGCACGGCCGCGGCAAGGCCGACCGGCCCCTGTTCGCCTCCGAGGTCGTACGCCACCACGGCGAGCCCATCGCGGCCGTGGCCGCCGACCACCCCGACACCGCGCGGATGGCCGCCGCCGCCGTCATCGTCGAGTACGAGGTGCTCGACCCGGTGATCGACCCGGAGCAGGCCTTCGAGGCCGAACCCCTGCACCCCGACGGCAACCTCATCCGCCACATCCCGCTGCGTCACGGCGACCCGAACGCGGCCGGCGAGATCGTCGTCGAGGGCCAGTACCGCATCGGCCGCGCGGACCCGGCCCCCATCGGCGCCGAGGCCGGCCTCGCCGTGCCCCGCCCCGACGGCGGTGTCGAGCTGTACGTGGCCTCCACCGACCCGCACACCGACCGCGACGCGGCGGCCGCCTGCTACGGCCTGGCCCCCGACCGCGTCAAGATCGTCGTCACCGGCGTCCCCGGTGCCACCGCCGACCGCGAGGACCAGGGCTTCCAGCTCCCGCTCGGCCTGCTGGCCCTGAAGACCGGCTGCCCGGTCAAGCTGACGGCCACCCGCGAGGAGTCCTTCCTCGGCCACGCCCACCGCCACCCCACCCTCCTGCGCTACCGCCACCACGCGGATGCCGACGGCAAGCTGATCAAGGTCGAGGCGCAGATCCTGCTCGACGCGGGCGCGTACGCCGACACCTCCTCGGAGGCGCTGGCCGCCGCCGTCTCGTTCGCCTGCGGCCCCTACGTCATCCCCAACGCCTTCATCGAGGGCTGGGCGGTCCGCACCAACAACCCGCCCTCCGGCCATGTGCGCGGCGAGGGCGCCATGCAGGTGTGCGCCGCCTACGAGGCGCAGATGGACAAGCTCGCGAAGAAGCTGGGCATCGACCCGGCGGAACTGCGGATGCGCAACGTGATGTCCACGGGCGACGTGCTGCCGACGGGCCAGTCCGTGACCTGCCCGGCACCGGTCGCCGAACTCCTCCAGGCCGTCCAGGAGTTCCCGCTGCCCGCCCTGCCCAAGGACACCCCCGAGGACGAGTGGCTGCTGCCCGGCGGCCCCGAGGGCGCGGGCGAGCCGGGCGCGGTCCGCCGGGGCGTCGGCTACGGCCTCGGCATGGTCCACATGCTCGGCGCCGAGGGCGCGGACGAGGTCTCCACGGCCACCGTGAAGGTCCACGACGGCATCGCGACCGTCCTGTGCGCGGCCGTCGACACCGGCCAGGGCTTCTCCACCCTCGCCCGGCAGATCGTCCAGGAGACCCTGGGCATCGACGAGGTCCACATCGCGCAGGTCGACACCGACCAGCCTCCGGCGGGCCCCAGCTGCCGGGGCCGCCACACGTGGGTCTCGGGCGGCGCGGTGGAGCGCGCGGCGAAAATGGTCCGCACCCAACTCCTCCAGCCCCTCGCCCACAAGTTCGGCATGTCCACGGAACTGCTGCAGATCACCGACGGCAAGATCACGTCGTACGACGGTGTCCTGTCGACCACGGTCGCGGAGGCGCTGGACGGCAAGGAACTCTGGGCCACGGCCCAGTGCCGCCCGCACCCGACCGAGCCGCTGGACGAGGCCGGCCAGGGAGACGCGTTCGTGGGCCTGGCGTTCTGCGCGATCCGGGCCGTGGTGGACGTCGACATCGAACTCGGCTCCGTACGGGTCGTGGAGCTGGCCGTCGCCCAGGACGTGGGCCGGATCCTCAACCCGGACCAGCTCACCGCGCGGATCGAGGCGGGCGTCACCCAGGGCGTGGGCATCGCGCTGACCGAGAACCTGCGCACCCCCCGGGGCCTGGTCCGCCACCCCGACCTGACCGGCTACGCCCTGCCCACCGCCCTCGACGCCCCCGACATCCGGCTCGTCAAGCTGGTGGAGGAACGGGACGTCGTCGCCCCCTTCGGCGCGAAGGCGGCCAGCGCGGTGCCGGTGGTCACCTCCCCGGCGGCCATCGCGGCGGCGGTACGGGCGGCCACGGGCCGCCCCGTGAACCGTCTGCCGATCCGCCCGCAGGCGGCGGTGGTGACGGGGGCGTAGGGCCGGGGGAGGCGGCTGGCCCTCCAGGACCATCGGCCCGCCTCCGGCACAGCCCCTGAGGTGCGTGTTCGCGCGTACGGCGGGCGTTGTCAGTGGGGCGGCGTATGGTTCTCGGAAGTGGGGACGACGACCGCTCGGCGGTGCTGGGCTCCGCTGGGGGTAGCACGCTGAGAACCATGTGCCGGGGGGCGCCATGAGCACAATGACGATGGGGAATATGGGCCTGACGGACCTGAACGACCTGCGCGATCCGACGCGCATCGACGACCTGGCGGTGCTGACCGGGGGACCGGTCACCCGCTCCGGGCTGGCGCTCGACCTGCCGGCCCGGCTGCTGGACGAGGAGTTCGGCCGGAGCAGGGTGTGGCGCTTCGAGGACTTCGACTTCCCGGCCACGCTCACCCACGAGCCGACCCGCCGCTTCCTGCGGGACATGGGCCTGCCCGAGGACCACGGCTTCTTCCACCTCGACACGGACTTCCCGCTGCCGACGCTCGCCGAGTACTACGCGCACGACCGCGCCGACGCGTTCGCCGCCGACCGACTCCCCTCCGGAGCGGCCCACTTGATCCGCCTCGGCCACTTCGTCGAGGGCAGCAGCGTCGTCGTCGACGGCACCACGGGCGCGATCCTCAACTGGAGCGAACCGGAGTCCACCCTCAGCCCCCTCGACGCCGACCTCTCCACCCTCGCCTTCACCCTCTGGCGCCTCCACCGCGAGAAGCACGAGGGAACGGCAACGGGTTGCTGGGTGGAACGCCTGCGCAACGAGGCCTGCGCCGAGCTCTGACCGCGCTCGCGCGTCCGCTGCCGTGGCATGTCCAGGATGGGGCGAATAGGCTGGTCGAGGGGGTCGAGAACGCTTCGATCCCCAGGAGGTCCCCATGTTCCCCATGGTCCCCATGAGGAAGAACCGCAACGGCGTTTTCCGTGCGACAGGAGTCCTCTCCGCACTCGCCACGGCCGCCGCGATCGTCTGCGTCGGCCCGGCCCAGGCCCAGTCCACCGCTCAGCTGTCCGCGTGGGTCAGTGACGGCTGGGGCGGTGGCACCATCACCAGCCAGCCCGCCGGGATCAACTGCCACCAGTCCGCGTGGGACCCCTACGCGAGCAACGAACCGCAGCCGTACCCCACGGGCACCTGCACCGCCACGTTCGAGGTCGGCACGACGGTGACCTTCACCGCCACGCCCGACACCGGGTCCTCCGTCAACGACGGCCCCACACCGAACCCCGTGACCATACGAACCGGCTACAACTACACCTGGGTGATGTTCTGCCCCAACGACGGACTCTGCTCCGCGGGTTAGCGCCGCAGGTTCTTGTTCATGGGCGACGTGTCGCGTCTGTCACGTCCATCGTGCCCTGATGCGCCCTGATTGCGCCCTCCCTGTGCCCGAGGTGCGTGCGGACGCTGGAGCGATGGGGGACACGGACAAGCCGAGCATCGTCCCGTTGCCGAGCGCGGACGGACATCGCCAGCCACCGCCGGACACACCGCGGCCGTGGGAGAACATCGACCGCGCCCAAGCCGCTCGGGAAGGCGCCATGGGTCCCGAGCCCCCCGCCCCGCCCATCTGCCCCGACTGCGGGCTCACCGGTGAGCGGCGTCCCACGTACTACGACGCCCACGTCCTCCTGGAGCCCGACCTGTCCGCGCCGGCCCACATGGTGCCGGCCTGGCACCGCTGGTACGTCGACTCCCACGGCGTCGGCTGGAACAGCCGGGAGGACGAGCCCGAACCAGGCGCGGTCTGCCGAATCCCCCACCACATCGCCTGCCCGGGCCTGAAGTTGGAGGAGATCGGCCTGTGGCGCTGGCTGGACACCGTCCGCGCGGAGAACGCCCGCCGGGCGCGGCGAAGGGCGGACGAGGAAGGCATCCCGAACGCGGGATGACCGACAGCTACAGGCTGTCGAAGGCCCGCACGACGGCGTCCCAGAAGCGGTACCGGCGACGGTGCCGCTTGCTGCAGTACCGCCGCCTGCGCCACCGCCCTAGCGGCTGCCGCACCGGCACATGACACCACCTGCACGGCCGCGTGCGGATCACGGGTTCCCCTCCCATGCCCCACACCGTAACGGCCTGCCCCCGCGGACCCGCCAGGGAGCGTCGAGATAAACAGCACCAAAGGGCGGCGCCTCGCAAGAGGCGCCGCCCTTTGGTGCTGCCTGGCCAGGCAGGTGGAGGCCGTGGCGGGAATCGAACCCACGTAACTCGCTTTGCAGGCGAGTCCCTAAACCACTCGGGCACACGGCCGGGTTGGGGGCGGGGGCCGGGTGGGCTCTCGCTCCGAACTCGATGGGTTGACCGTAGGCGGGGGGCGGGTGGGGGCTCAAGGGTGGTGGGGGTGCTGCAACGGGACTGCCATACGCCGTTCATGAATGGGGGTGCGGGGCGGCGTACGGGGTGGGCGTACAGGGCGGGCGTACCTGTGGGCTTACGACCAAGGTCCTGGGTGGTGGGGGGCTTCGGACAGGGGCGAAAGTCCATCGTGCCCCTTACGCTGGCTCGCATGGTCGATTCCGAACCGCGTGGCGCGGGTGTCACGCAGAGCCCCGCCCCGACGTCGGTCGCCGACGGTGAGGCAAGCGTGCTGAGCCGTTCCTACCGGGGGCTCAGTATCGGGATCGTCTCGGTCGTGCTGCTGATCGCCTTCGAGGCCATGGCGGTCGGCACGGCCATGCCGGTCGCGGCGCGGGAGCTGAACGGGATCTCGGTGTACGGGTTCGCGTTCTCGGCGTACTTCACGACCAGCCTGTTCGGGATGGTGCTGTCGGGGCAGTGGGCGGACCGGCGGGGACCGCTGGGGCCGTTGACGGCGGGGATCGGTGCCTTCGCGGCCGGGCTGGTGCTGTCGGGGACGGCCGGTGCGATGTGGCTCTTCGTCCTCGGGCGGGCTGTGCAGGGGCTCGGCGGCGGGCTGGTGATCGTCGCGCTGTACGTCGTGGTCGGGCGTGCGTACCCGGAGCGGCTGCGGCCCTCCATCATGGCGGCCTTCGCGGCGAGTTGGGTCATCCCCTCCGTGGTCGGCCCCCTCGCCTCGGGCGCGGTGACCGAACAGCTGTGCTGGCGCTGGGTGTTCCTGGGGATCCCGGCGCTGGTGGTGCTGCCGTTGGGGCTGGCCCTGCCGCAGATACGGCGACGGGCCTCCGGGCCGGTCACCGCTGCTTCCGCCGTAGCCCCTGGTGCCTCCGCCTCGGCCTCCGTATCGGATTCGGTGTCCGCCCCAGCCCCCTCCTTCGACCGCCGACGTATCCGGCTCGCCTTCGGGATCTCCCTCGGGGCCGGGCTGTTGCAGTACGCGGCTCAGGATCTGTCGTGGTGGTCTCTGGTGCCGGCGGCCGCGGGAGCCGGGCTCCTCGTGCCGGCCGTGTCGGGGC
Organism: Streptomyces sp. SP18BB07; assembly: GCF_036322545.1. NCBI lineage: Bacteria > Bacillati > Actinomycetota > Actinomycetes > Kitasatosporales > Streptomycetaceae > Streptomyces > Streptomyces sp. SP18BB07. Next base: position 139,077 of record NZ_JAQYWT010000333.1, on the reverse strand, counting down.
TGTTGCCGAAGGGGACGTACCGGGCGGTGCGGGGGCTGCCGTCGGTGGTGCTGCTGCGCGGCGTGGCGGCTGGCTCGTTCGTGGCGGCCGAGTCGTTCGTGCCGCTGATGCTGGTGACCCAGCGGGGGCTGTCGCCGACGCTCGCCGGGTTCTCGCTGGCGGCCGGTGGGGGGACCTGGGCGCTGGGGTCGTGGGTGCAGGCGCGGGCGCGGGTGGAGCCGTATCGGGAGCGGCTGATGACGGTGGGGATGGTGCTGGTCGCGATGGCGATCACCACGCTGCCGGGGGTGCTGGTCGACTCCGTCCCGGTGTGGATCGTGGCCGTCGCCTGGGCCTTCGGGTGCTTCGGGATGGGGCTCGTGATCTCCTCCACCAGCGTGCTCCTGCTCGAACTCTCCGCCCCCGAGGAGGCGGGGACCGACTCCGCCGCGCTCCAGATCTCCGACGGTCTCACCAACGCGCTGCTCCTCGCGGCGGGCGGCGCCGCGTTCGCCGCGCTGGGTGGTGGCGCGGTCGGCCATACGGCCACCACGACCGGCGCCGCCACCTCCCACCCGGCCGCGTTCGTCGCGGTGTTCCTGCCGATGGCGGGGGTGGCGTTGGTGGGGGCTTGGGTGACCACGCGGTTGCGGGCGCCCACGGGTGGGTTGTCGGCGGAGAGGTCATGACACCGCGCGGTACCGCGTAGTACCGTTGTGTCATGGCTGGACTGAACCTGCGGTTTACGGAAGAAGAACTCGACGCCCTGCGCGACCGCGCCGCGGCGGAGGGGCGCAGCATGCAGGCCTTCGCGCACGACGCGGTGATCGCGGCCATAAACGAGCATTCGAGACTGTTCAACGAGGCGGCTGAGCATGTTCTGAAGGCCAGTGCCGAGTTGAACCGGAGGCTCGCCTGATGCACTACCTCACGCTGCCCGAGGTGCTGAATCTGGCGAAGCGGCTCGGTGCGGACGAGGTGCGCGACTACGGGCTGCTGGACTCGGCTCTGGCACGCCCCCAGTCGAGTGTGTTCGGGCAGGACGCCTACCCGGACGTGTGGCAGAAGGCCGCCGCGTTGATGGAGTCCCTGGCTCGCAATCACGCTCTGGTCGACGGGAACAAACGGATCGCCTGGTACGCGACCTGGGTTTTCCTGCACATGAACGGGCACCCCTTGGACGCCGACTTCGACGTGGACGAAGCGGAGCGCTTCGTGCTGGACGTCTGCCAGGGCGCGTTGGACGTGCCCAAGATCGCTGCGCAGTTGCCGCGCTTCGCGCGATGACGGCGGGCCGCCGTCGTGTGTGAGGTGGGTCCCACCTGAGGGCGCCCCCGCGCAGTTCGCGCGTTGGCGGAACCGGGGCGCCGGTAGGGTGGCCCGGTTGTCATACGTAGCCGTGGTGTCCGAGTCGCTGCGCGAGTCGCCCGGGGCTACCCGCCGAGCCGCTCGACCCCCAGACCGGAGACCGTGACTACCACCGCCACCTCCTCCTCGAATCACCACCTCTCGCCCGCCTTCCCGGGCCGTGCCCCCTGGGGTACCGCCAGCAAGCTGCGTGCCTGGCAGCAGGGGGCGATGGAGAAGTACATCCAGGAGCAGCCGCGGGACTTCCTCGCGGTCGCGACCCCGGGCGCCGGTAAGACGACCTTCGCGCTGACGCTCGCGTCCTGGCTGCTGCATCACCATGTCGTGCAGCAGGTGACGGTCGTGGCGCCCACCGAGCACCTGAAGAAGCAGTGGGCCGAGGCCGCGGCGCGGATAGGGATCAAGCTGGACCCGGAGTACAGCGCGGGCCCGCTCAGCAAGGAGTACGACGGGGTCGCGGTCACCTACGCCGGTGTGGGCGTACGGCCCATGCTGCACCGCAACCGCAGCGAGCAGCGCAAGACCCTGGTGATCCTGGACGAGATCCACCACGCCGGCGACAGCAAGTCCTGGGGCGAGGCATGCCTGGAGGCGTTCGAGCCGGCCACCCGCCGGCTCGCGCTCACCGGTACGCCCTTCCGCTCCGACACCAACCCCATCCCCTTCGTCACGTACGAGGAGGGGGCGGACGGCATCCGGCGGTCCTCCGCCGACTACACCTACGGCTACGGCAACGCGCTCGCCGACAACGTCGTGCGGCCCGTCATCTTCCTCTCCTACAGCGGCAACATGCGCTGGCGGACCAAGGCGGGCGACGAGATCGCCGCGCGCCTCGGCGAGCCCATGACCAAGGACGCGGTCAGCCAGGCCTGGCGTACGGCGCTCGATCCGCGCGGTGAGTGGATGCCGAGCGTGCTGCGCGCCGCCGACCAGCGGCTCACCGAGGTCAGGAAGGCCATCCCGGACGCCGGCGCCCTCGTCATCGCCACCGACCAGGACTCCGCGCGCGCCTACGCCAAGCTGATCCGCGAGATCACGGGGACGAGCGCGACGGTCGTCCTCTCCGACGACTCGGGCGCCTCGGACCGTATCGACGAGTTCGCCGGCAGCACCGACCGCTGGATGGTCGCCGTGCGGATGGTGTCCGAGGGTGTCGACGTGCCCCGGCTCGCCGTCGGGGTCTACGCCACCACCATCTCCACCCCGCTCTTCTTCGCCCAGGCCGTGGGACGGTTCGTACGGTCCCGGAGGCGCGGCGAGACCGCGTCCGTGTTCCTGCCGACCGTGCCCGACCTGCTCACCTTCGCCAACGAGATGGAGGTCGAGCGGGACCACGCCCTCGACAAGCCGAAGAAGGCGGGCGAGGAGGACCCGTACGCCGAGGAGGACAAGCTTCTCGCGGAGGCGGAGAAGCAGCAGGACGAGGACACCGGCGACCAGGACATGCTGCCGTTCGAGGCGCTGGAGTCCGACGCCGTGTTCGACCGGGTCATGTACAACGGCGCCGAGTTCGGCATGCAGGCCCACCCCGGCAGCGAGGAGGAGCAGGACTACCTCGGCATTCCGGGGCTGCTGGAACCCGACCAGGTGCAATTGCTGCTGCAGAAGCGGCAGGCACGGCAGATCGCGCACAGCCGCAAGAAGCCCGACGCCGAGGCCGACCTGGTGGAACTGCCGGCCGACCGGCGGCCCGTGGTCACCCACAAGGAACTGCTCGAACTGCGCAAGCAGCTCAACGGCATGGTCGGCGCGTACTCCCACCAGAGCGGCAAGCCGCACGGTGTCATCCACACCGAGGTACGCCGGGTGTGCGGCGGACCGCCGAGCGCGGAGGCCACGGCGGGGCAGCTACGACAGCGGATCGCCAAGGTGCAGGAGTGGGCGACCCGGATGAAGTGACGCCGGGGAGCGCACTCCGGGGCGCGTATCGAGAGCGCGCTCCGGGGTGCGTGAGGGCGTGTTCCGGGGAGCGTGCCGCGCGTGGTGCGCTCGCACATTTCATGACAAAGCAAAGTAGTCCGTACCGGTCACTGCCCGGATTCTGGACGTAGTCTTCCGCTCAGCGAACCCCCTCGTCTACTGTCCCGCTACGCACACGCCCCGTGGCAGCGCCGCCGCGGAGCGCAGCCGTGAAGCGACTCCGCCCGGACCATCCGGGTTCAGCCGATCGGCGGCCTCTGTAGCGCGTCGCCGACGGGACCGGTGACGCATCAGCCGTGACAGAGGTCGCCGCCCTCACCACGAAGGAGTGGGCGTCGTGACCGCGGAGACCTCTCAGACGCTTGATCGGGGACTGCGTGTCCTCAAGCTGCTCGCCGACACCGACCACGGGCTGACCGTCACCGAACTGTCCAACAAGCTCGGGGTCAACCGGACCGTCGTCTACCGCCTGCTCGCCACCCTGGAGCAGCACTCCCTCGTCCGTCGTGACCTGGGCGGACGTGCCCGGGTGGGGCTGGGCGTGCTGCGGCTCGGGCGGCAGGTGCATCCGTTGGTGCGGGAGGCCGCGCTGCCCGCGTTGCGCTCGCTGGCCGAGGACATAGGGGCGACCGCCCACCTCACGCTCGTCGACGGCACCGAGGCGTTGGCCGTCGCCGTCGTCGAGCCGACGTGGACGGACTACCACGTGGCGTACCGGGCCGGGTTCCGGCACTCGCTGGACCGGGGGGCCGCGGGGCGGGCCATCCTGTCGGGGCGGCAGCAGCCGGGGGACTGGCCGGGGTACGCGCTCACGCACGGCGAGCTGGAGGCGGGGGCGAGCGGGGCCGCCGCCCCGCTGCTCGGGGTGACGGGGGTCGAGGGCAGTGTGGGTGTGGTGATGCTGGCCGACGCGGTGCCGGAGCGGGTGGGCCCGCGGGTGATGGACGCGGCACGGGAAGTCGCCGACGCGCTTCGGTGAGACGCCCTCGCCCCCGCGCGACACCCCCCGGGTGACACGCCTCCCCAGTCACACAGGGCGCGCCGGTCAGGGGCGAAGGTCCAGTGAGTCCAGCCACTTCAGCAGGTGTGCGGTGAAGGTGTCCGGCTGCTCCATGTTCACGTAGTGGCCGGCGCCCTCGATGGTGATGGTCCGGCCCTTCGCAGCGACCGTGGTGACCAGGCGTTCGGCCATGGCGATGAGGTCGGGGGCGTCCAGGGCGCCGTTGACGGCGAGGGTGGGGGCGGTGATGCCGGCGGCGCGGGCCCAGGTGTCCGTGACCGGGACGTGCCAGTCCGTCTCGCCGACGGTGTGCTTGAGGGCGGTGGCCCGGCTCATCTCCCGTACCCGCCGGACGATGTCGGGGTCCACGTCCTCGACCGCGCGGTGCGGACCGGCGACGGCCTCACCGACCACGTCGAGCCAGCCCTCGAGGTCGCCCGACATCAGCGTGCCGTAGTACCGGGCGACGCTGTCCTTGGTCCACGGGTCCGTGAACTCGGGCTCGCTGGTGCCGACGCCGCTGACGACGAGGGCACGTACCAGTTCGGGATGTTCCAGGGCCGTGTCGACCGCCGTGCCCCCGCCCATCGACATGCCGACCAGGATCGCCGGGCCCGTGTCCAGGTGGCGCAGCAGCGCGGCGAGGTCGTCGGTGAAGCGGAACGGCTTGCTCGCGTTGGCGGAGGCGCCGTGCCCGCGCGCGTCCGGGGCGATGACCCGGTGGCCCGCCGCCGTCAGGGCGGGTACCAGATCGCGCCACATGGTGTGGTCCGTGAAGCCGCCGTGCAGCAGCACGAGCGGGGTGCCCGAGCCGGTGTCCTGGTAGGCGAGGGGGCCGTCGTCGGACGGGAAGGTGTGCGTGAGGACCTGCGACGCATCAGTCATGACAACTAAGGTGTCATATTGCGTCAAGGATGACAACCCAGTTGTCATCCTGCGGTGGTGTGGGGCGTGGACGACACAATGAGCCCGTGACAGAGACCAATGAGCCGCTGCCGCCCGACGCGCTCGCCGGGCGGCTGTCCGAGGTGTTCGCCGTCCTGGGACCCCTGTACCGGCGGACGACCCGCGCGCTGGAACTGAAGGAACGGAAGGAGGGGTTCCCTGTCGGCGTACGCGCTGTCCTGGAGCTGTTGCGCATGGCCGAGCGGCCCATGACCGTGCCGCAGATGGGGCGGACCCTGGCGTTGAGCAGGCAGTTCGTGCAGCGGATGGTGAACGAGGCGGCCGGGCGGGACCTCGTCGAAGCCATCCCCAACCCCGCCCACCAGCGCTCCTCCCTGATCCGGCTGACCGACACCGGCCGCGAGGCCATCGACGCGCTGGTCGCCCGGGAGAGCGCGCTGCTGAAGCAGGCCGGAGGCGATCTGACGGCGGCCGACGTCGACTCCTGTGTGCGGGTCCTCACCCAGCTCCTCGCGCTCTTCGAGGACGTGGACGTCAACTGAGACCCGCGTCGGCAGACGGACCCGGCCGTCGCCGACCGTCGGCCCCGGCCGTCGCCGGCGGTCCTCGGGGTACCACCGCCCCCTGGCCGGAACTACCCCTCACGTTAGATTGATCCCGTGCTCTCTCGTCTCTCCAGCCTTTCGCGTCCCATCGCCGTAGCCGTCGGCGCCCTGCCGGTGGTGGGGCTGCTCGCCACGGTGGCGTTCGCGCCGTTGCCGTTCTCCGTGGCGCAGCCCGGGATGACGGCGAACGTGCTCGGCGAGAACAAGGGCGAGCCGGTGATCACGATCAGCGGCGCGGAGGCCCGGAGGACCAGCGGCCAGCTGCGGATGACGACGATCGAGGCGACGGGGCCGGATGCCCGTATCGGCCTCGGCGACGTGCTCGACGGCTGGTTCCGTACCGACCAGGCCGTCATGCCGCGCGAGGCGGTCTACCCCAGCGGCGACACCACCGAGGAGATCCAGGAGCACAACGCGGCCGAGATGAAGGAGTCCCAGGACACCGCCACCGAGGCCGCGCTCGCCTACCTCGGCGAGGACTCCGGTGACATCGAGGTCACCCTGCGGCTCGCCGACGTCGGCGGCCCCAGCGCGGGCCTCCTCTTCTCCCTCGGCATCATCGACAAGCTCGATGGCGACGGCAGCGGCGGCGACCTCACGGGTGGCCGGGTCATCGCCGGTACGGGGACCATCGACACCTCGGGCAAGGTGGGCGCGGTCGGCGGCGTCGCCCTCAAGACGCAGGCCGCCCGTCGCGACGGCGCGACCGTCTTCCTGGTCCCCAAGGCCGAGTGCGCCGACGCCAAGGCCGAACTGCCCAAGGGGCTGCGGCTCATCCCGGTGACGACCCTGAAGGGAGCGGTCGGCTCCCTCGTGGCGCTGGAGACGGGCAAGGGGTCCGTACCGAGCTGCTGACCTGCGCCTGACGGGCTCCCGGCTCGATCATGGCGAGGAGGGCGGTCAGGAGGACGGTCAGGAGGGCGGCGGAGGTGGTCCGCGTCAGCCGTCGGCGCGTTCGCGCAGCGCCTCCTGCTCCACCAGCGGGATGATCCGCAGCGGAACGGGGTTCTCCATGACGATCGCCGTGGCGGCCCGGACGATGCCGTCGAAACCGACGACCCGGTCGATCACCCGCTGGAGATCGGCGTTCGAGCGGGCCACCAGCCGGCACAGCATGTCCCCGCTGCCGGTCGTCGTGTGCAGTTCCAGCACCTCCGGCACGGTCGCCAAGTGCGCCCGTACGTCCGCCCCTTGGCCCTGCCGGATCTGCAGGGTCGCGAACGCGGTGACCGGATAGCCGAGCGCGGCCGGATCCACCTCGGGGCCGAACCCGCGGATGACGCCGTTCGACTGCAGCCGGTCGAGCCGGGCCTGCACCGTGCCCCGCGCGACCCCCAGCCTCCGCGACATCTCCAGCACCCCGATCCGCGGCTCGCGCGCGAGCAGGACGATCAACCGCCCGTCCAGATGATCGATCGCCACCGGACCTCCCGAGCTGGTCATGCTGTGCGGAACACCGCGCATGAGGGGCATGTCGCTAAACAGATTGTCCAGCGGATACGCCAACTGTTGCACACCTTGTGAGTGCGGAGCACTCTGCGGTCATGGCAGCCACCTCCGCGCACACGCACGACACGCACGACACGCACGGCACACACGACGTCCCCGGCGCCGCACGGCAGGCGGACCCCTTCCCGGTCAAGGGAATGGACGCGGTCGTCTTCGCGGTGGGCAACGCCAAGCAGGCCGCCCACTACTACTCCACGGCGTTCGGCATGCGCCTCGTCGCCTACGCCGGCCCCGAGACCGGCAGTCGCGAGACGGCGAGCTACGTCCTGGAGAACGGCTCGGCACGGTTCGTCCTCACCTCGGTCGTCAAACCCGCTACCACCTGGGGACACTTCCTCGCCGAGCACGTCGCCGAGCACGGCGACGGCGTGGTCGACCTCGCCATCGAGGTCCCGGACGCCCGCCGCGCGTACGCCTACGCCGTCGAACACGGCGCGCGGTCCGTCACCGAGCCGTACGAGATGAAGGACGAGCAAGGAACCGTCGTCCTCGCCGCGATCGCCACGTACGGCACGACCCGGCACACCCTCGTCGAGCGCACCGGCTACGACGGCCCGTACCTCCCCGGCTACGTCGCCGCCGAGCCCCTCGTCGAGCCGCCCGCCCAGCGGACGTTCCAGGCCATCGACCACTGCGTGGGCAACGTCGAGCTCGGGCGCATGAACGAGTGGGTGGAGTTCTACCGCCGCGTCATGGGCTTCACCAACATGAAGGAGTTCGTGGGCGACGACATCGCCACCGAGTACAGCGCGCTGATGTCGAAGGTCGTGGCGGACGGCACGCTCAAGGTCAAGTTCCCCATCAACGAGCCCGCCATCGCCAAGAAGAAGTCCCAGATCGACGAGTATCTGGAGTTCTACGGCGGCGCGGGCGTCCAGCACATCGCGCTCAACACGAACGACATCGTGCGGACGGTACGGACGATGCGGGCGGCCGGGGTCGAGTTCCTCGCCACGCCGGACTCGTACTACGACACGTTGGGGGAGTGGGTCGGCGACACGCGGGTGCCCGTCGACACCCTCCGCGAACTCAAGATCCTCGCGGACCGGGACGAGGACGGGTACCTGTTGCAGATCTTCACCAAGCCGGTGCAGGACCGGCCGACGGTGTTCTTCGAGATCATCGAGCGGCACGGTTCGATGGGGTTCGGCAAGGGGAACTTCAAGGCGCTGTTCGAGGCGATCGAGAGGGAGCAGGAGAAGAGGGGCAACTTGTGAGGGCGCGAGGGCGCCTCATGGCTCGGGGGCGCGGTTTCGTCGGCGACCGCGGCTCCGGTGAGGCTTCTCGCGCAGTTCCCCGCGCCCCTGAAAAGCCGGGGCTGCGCCCCGCGCTTTTCAGGCCCGCAGGGCCTGGTCTTTGTCTTTTAGGGGCGCGGGGAACTGCGCGAGCAACCACGAATCACCCGCACCCGACGAAACAGGCACCCCCACCCCCTCCCGCGCCTCACCCACCCCCCACCACATACGGATTCAACCGCCGCGCCTCCTCCAGATGCCGCCGCCCCGCCGCCTCCAACCCCACCGCCCGCTCGATCACCCCCCGGTGATACGCGTACACCGCACTCCGCACCTCCCCACCCCGCGCCCGATCCGTCGCCCGCCGCGCGAACCCCAGCGCCCTCTCGTCCTCCCCGGCCCGATGCAACGCCCATCCCAGCGCATCGGCCACCCGCAACCCCGGCTGCTGCTCCCACTCGGCCCGCAACGCCCGCACCGCCACCGTCGGCGACCCGTGGTCCGCCTCCAGCACCCCGAGGACGAGCGTCTCGTTCACCCCGGCCGCGGCGGACCGCGCCACCAGCGCCCGCACCACGCCGTACTGCTCCCGCGCCTCCCTCGCCCGCCCCAGCGACTCGTACAGCTCACCCAACCGCAGGGCCACTTCGGCGGACGGCCGCCGCGACAGCGCCGACCGGTACGCCCGCACCCCCTCCGCCGTCCGCCCCAGCGCGGCCAGCGCACGCCCCCGGCACGCCCCGGCCTCCGGCTCGCCCCCGGACGGGCCGGAGCCGCCGGCCTCGCAGTACCGCAACGACAGCTCCGCCTCCCCCCGCTCCCAGGCCAGCTCCCCGGCCCGTACCCACCACGCCGCACCCGCGGCCGACGGCCCCGCGGCCGAGGTCTCGGCGGCCGCCGCGTCGGAGAGCGCCGCGGCCGCGTCCTCGCGTGCCCCCTGGTCCCAGGAGACCCGTGCGGCCCGCGCCCTGGCCGCCGGCCCGGAGTCGACGGCGAGCATCCTGTCCCGGGTCGCGCGGGCGGCCTTGTACCGGCCGAGCCCGTCGTACGCGTCGATGAGCAGCGCGTACGAGGTCCAGCGCCCCGGCGCCACCCGTACGGCCTCCTCGCCCCAGCGTTGCGCCGCCCGGAAGTCGCGGCGGGCGACGGCGAGGGCGGTGAGACCTTCGAGGGCGTCCGCGTTGCCGCTCGGCCGGAGCCGCAGCGAGGTGCGCAGGGCGCGTTCGGCCCGGGGGTAGTCGCTGACGCGGCCGGTCCGGCGGGCCCGTTCGACGTACGCCACACCGAGCACCGCCCACGAGGCGTGGTCACGCGGGCGGGCCCGCACCCGGGCCTCCCGCTCCCGCACGACCGAGGCCACCTCGGACGACGCCGCGGGCACGCCGGCCGTCACGGTCGCCGTCACCCGCGCCCCCGCCTCGGCCCCCGCCGCACCCGCCACCCGCGCCTCCCGTCCGCCGCCACCGTCACCCCCGTCCGGCGGCACCACCATCAGCACACCCCCGAGCACGAAACACCCGACGACGGCCCAGACCACCCGCCGCCCCCGCCCGCCGGCCCGCCACCCGGCGGGCCACCGCCGCACCGCCCGCTCCTCGTTCTCCACAGACATGCCGTCACTGTGCGTCAATACGACGACCACATCCGGCACCCGAACGCTCGCGCCGACGGGTTCACACCGATGGCCGCGAGTGCGAACCTGTGATCATGAGCCGTATCCAAGCCCCGTCCGACGAGACGACCGGCAACCTCGTCGACCGACTGCTCAGCGGCCTGCCGCCGGAGGCGGTCCTCGTCGATCCGGACGTCACCACCTCCTACGCCAACGACATGGCGAGCTTCTGCGAGGCCGGCGTCCCCGCGGTCGTCGCCCTGCCGCGGACCGTCGAACAGGTGCAGCACGTCATGCGCACCGCCACCGAACTGCGCGTCCCGGTGGTCCCGCAGGGCGCCCGTACCGGCCTGTCCGGCGGCGCCAACGCCTCCGAGGGCTGCGTCGTGCTGTCCCTGACGAAGATGGACCGGATCCTCGAGATCAACCCGGTCGACCGGATCGCCGTCGTCGAACCCGGCGTCGTCAACGCCACCCTCTCCCGGGCGGTCAACGAACACGGCCTGTGCTACCCGCCGGACCCCTCCAGCTGGGAGATGTGCACGATCGGCGGCAACATCGGCACGGCCTCCGGCGGCCTGTGCTGTGTGAAGTACGGGGTGACCGCCGAGTACGTCCTCGGCCTGGACGTCGTGCTCGCCGACGGCCGGCTGATGTCGACCGGTCGGCGCACCGCGAAGGGCGTCGCCGGCTACGACCTGACCCGGCTCTTCGTCGGCGCGGAGGGCTCGCTCGGCATCGTCGTCCGCGCGACCCTCGCCCTGAAGCCGCAGCCGCCCCAGCAACTGGTGCTGGCGGCGGAGTTCGCGTCGGCGGCCGCAGCCTGCGACGCGGTGTGCCGGATCATGGCCGGCGGGCACGTCCCGTCACTGCTCGAACTCATGGACCGTACGACGGTCAAGGCCGTCAACGACCTGGCGCACATGGGGCTGCCGGAGACCACCGAGGCACTGCTGCTCGCCGCCTTCGACACCCCGGACCCGGCCGCCGACCTCGCCGCCGTCGGCGCCCTGTGCGAGGCGGCGGGCGCCACCCAGGTCGTCCCGGCGGACGACGCGGCCGAGTCCGAACTGCTGCTCCAGGCACGCCGGTTGTCCCTCACCGCGCTGGAGGCGGTGAAGGGCACGACGATGATCGACGACGTGTGCGTGCCACGCTCGAGGCTCGGCGAACTGCTCGACGGCGTCGACCGCATCGCCGAGAAGTACGACCTGACCATCGGGGTCTGCGCCCACGCCGGCGACGGCAACACGCACCCCACCGTCTGCTTCGACGCGGCGGACCCCGACGAGTCCCGGCGCGCCCGCGAGTCCTTCGACGAGATCATGGCCCTCGGTCTGGAACTCGGCGGCACGATCACCGGCGAGCACGGTGTGGGCATCCTCAAGAAGGAGTGGCTGGCGCGGGAGCTGGGCCCGGTGGGGCTGGAGATGCAGCGGGCGGTGAAGTCCGTCTTCGACCCGCTGGGCATCCTCAACCCGGGCAAGCTGTTCTGACGCCCGCGTTCCCGGGACACGCCCCTCACTGGGCGAGGAGTTCGGCCAGGCCGTCGTCGATGCCCAGCATGTCGAACTCCGAGCCCGGCGGGACCATCCGCAGGGTCCGCTCCAGCCAGGCGGAGACCGCGGCGGCGGGCGCTTCGAGCAGCGCGTCCCCGTCCGGCGAGCTGAGCGCCATCAGGACGACGCTGCGGCCCGACACCTTCGTCGGCCACACCCGCACGTCCCCGTGCCCGCACGGCCGGAACACCCCCTCGACGAGCAACTCCCGCGCGAACGTCCAGTGCACCGGCCGGTCGGAGTTGACGTGGAAGGTGATGTGGACGGCGTACGGGTCGTCGCTGCGATAGCCCAGCTTGGCCGGAACGGGGACGCTGCGCTCGGGCGACAGGACGAGTCTGAGCTCCAGTTCGCGCTCCACGACGGTGTGCCGCATGGTGATCGTTCCTCTCTCGTGGCGGGGCCCCGTGGGCGGGCCCGTACGAGTGAGAGGGGCGGGGGCGCCAAAGCATTACGCGGGTTCGCGAAACTTTTTTCCGATGAGCCCACCGACCGTCCTGCCGCGTCCGGCGGGCCGCCGCGCCCGTAGCAGATCCGTGCGCGAATGGGGCGGGTCCGGAGGCAGCGGTCATGGACCGTGCCGACGTCTGGTAGATCTGGATGCCTCCACCCAACCCACGAGCAGATACGGGACGACGGACATGAGCGCCCCAACCCCGGCCCCCGGCGACGACAGGCCCCGCGAAGGGTATTACCCGGACCCGTCCATTCCTGGATATGTCCGGTACTGGAACGGCGCCGCCTGGGTGCCGGGTACGAGCCGTCCGGCGCCCTCCGACGGTGAGCCGCTCGCCCCGCCGCCCGGCTCCGGCCCGTCCGGCGCCGTGGAGGAGACGGGCCCGCACTTCTTCGACGAGGACCCCGCGGGCGACGGCGACGCGGCCAGGCCGGCCGGCGACAACTCCCTGCACGGCATCCGCCCCGAGCCCGCCTCCGCGTGGGGCGCCGACCGCTCCCGCCAGACCGGGTTCGGCGGCGCCAAGGACCGCCGGGTGTCCTGGGGTTCCGCCCCCGGCGCCGACCCGCGTCTCTCCCTCTCGGCCGGCACGGGTGGTACGGGGGACACGGGCGGCACCGCCGAGGGGACCGGCGGCCCGGCGGGCCCCACCGGCCCGACGGGTTTCGGTGACCCCGGGCGGACGGCGAGCACGGACGGCACGGCGACCATCCCGCCGGCGGACAGCGACGACGAGGCCGGATCCACGCCGGGCACGGTGGTCTTCCGGCGCCCAACCGGCCCCGGGCGCCCGGAGCCGACGGCCGACGGCGCCGAACCGCCGCCGTCGGACGGCACCATGACGTTCCGCCCGTCCTCCTCGCGCACGGGGCAGCAGGACGGCGCCGCCCCCGCCGCCTTCGGCGCGCCCCTGACCCCGGCGCAGATCGCCGCCCAGCAGGCCCTGGGCCTCGCCCCGCAGTCCGCCGCGTCTGCGTCGGCACCGTCCGGCCCGCAGCAGGGCCCGCAGGCACCGCCCGGCGCGCGGGACCCCTCGGTGCCGCAGGGGCCGCAGGGTCCGCAGTCGGGCGGTACGGCCCCGGCGGCGGCCTCCGCCCCGGCCCCGGCTGCCTCGGCGGTCGCGCCGGCGGCCCCCGCCACCCCGGCCGTCCCGGTCCCGCAGCAACCACAGCCGCAGCAGCCCGCGTTCGGTGGCGCCTTCCCGCCGGCCCCGCAGGCCGACAGGTCCCCGCAGGCCGCGTCCGCCCCGCACCTCGCGCCGGGCGTGCCCCAGCAGGCCGCGGCCCCGCAGTCCGCCGACACCCCGATGGCCGTCGGCATCGGCGGCGGGCAGCCCTCCTGGGCCCAACAGGTGCAGCTGCTGGCCGGGGGCGACGGGGAGCAGCCGGTCGCGCCGTGGAAGCCGGTCGTCGAGGACCCCTTCCAGGCGGCCGCGCGGCGGCAGGCCGAGGCGAGGCCCGCGGGGCTCGGCAGACGGCTGGGCGCCCGGCTGGTGGACAGCCTGGTCGTCGGCGGTGTCACGGCCGCGGCCGCCGTGCCGTTCGGCACCAAGGCGCTCGACCACATCGACGGGAAGATCGACGCGGCCAAGCTCTCCGGCGAGAAGGTCACCGTCTGGCTGGTCGACGGCACGACCTCCGTCTACTTCGGCATCATCCTGGGCGTCCTGTTCCTCGTCAGCGCCCTGTACGAGGTGCTGCCCACGGCCAGGTGGGGCCGCACGCTCGGCAAGCGGCTCTTCGGCATCGAGGTCCGGGACATCGAGGGCCACGAGCCCCCGTCCTTCATGGGCTCACTGCGGCGCTGGCTCGTCCACACCGTCTCCGGACTGCTCGGCATCGGTGTGATCGGTGTGCTGTGGTGCGTGTGGGACAAGCCGTGGCGCCAGTGCTGGCACGACAAGGCGGCCCACACGTTCGTGGCGGGCGACTAGCGGCACCCCCGCCCACCGGCCCCGTCTCCGCCGTACTCCGGACGGCCCTCTGCCGGATGCGGAGGCGGGGGGTTCGCGGTCGACTCGGGCCATGAGTACCGAACCGCCGCCCTTCGGCTCCGGTCAGTCCCCGGACGACGACCCGTTCAGGAAGCAGCAGCCTCCGCCGCAGCAGGGCGGCGGCTCCCCGTACGACCCGCCGCCCCGGCAGCCGCCGTACGACAGCCAGCCGCCTCCCTCAGGCGGCGGCCCCTACGGCGGCGGTCCCTACGGCGGTGACCCGTACGGCGGTGGGGCGTACCCCAACGACCCGCTCTCCGGCATGCCGCCGCTCGCCGACAGCGGCAAGCGGGTGCTCGCGCGGATCATCGACATGATCCTGGTGGGCATCGTGGTGGGCCTGCTGGCCTGGGCGTTCCGGATCAGCCAGTACACGGTGGACTCGGACGACTTCGAGTTCGGCAAGTCCTTCGCCCAGGAGGCGCTCGCGGCGGTCCTCTACATCGCCTACGACACGTACTTCACCGTCAAGAACGGTCAGACCCTCGGCAAGAAGCTGATGAAGCTGCGGGTGGCGGACCTCAACGACGGCTCCACGCCCTCCGTGCGGACCGCGCTGATCCGCGCGGCCGTGCTGTGGATCCCCTTCGCCTTCTGCTGCGCCTGCATCTGGACGGCGATCGCGGGCGGCTGGAGCTTCTTCGACAAGCCCTACAAGCAGGGCCTGCACGACAAGGCGGCCAAGACGGTGGTGGTCAGCACCGGTTGAGCACGGGGGGCGCACGCACGACGACGGCGGGTCCGTGACGCACGGGCCCGCCGAAGCGTTTCATCAAGCTGTCACCCAGTGCCGGGTCAGGAACCCATCCGCTCGTGCACGGGCTCCCGTACCGCCTCGGACCGCGCGGCCACCCGGCTGCGGGCCGGGACGGCGGCGGCCTTGGGGCGTGCGGCGGGACGGGCGGAGGCGCCTGGCGCGGACTTGGGTACCGGCACCGTCAGTGCGACGAGCAGGCCCAGGGCCAGGGCGGACAGGGCGATCACCGCGATGCCCGCGCCGGAACTCGTCTGTGACAGCAGCAGCATGGCGAGGGTGGACAAGATCACGGTGCAGGAGCCGTAGGCGAGCTGTGCGGTCGTCGGACGAGGCATGGCAATCGTGTCCTCGGGTGGGAATCAAAGGTGAAGCAGTGCAGTCGGCTTGGCTTCTGCCGACCTCCGGCGCTCCGCCAATCGACTCTATTCGCCAGGGTGCCCGAGTGGAACGACGGGTAAGCGTGACCTGACACACGGTGCCGGGTGCACAGGGGGCGCACGGGTTCATGGGGTCCGGCAAGTGGACGCATATGCGCGCCGGTTCGAGAGGCGGGCGGGAGACGGGCGAGCCGTGCGCGTAACGACCGGATAACGAACAAGCGCTTCCTCTGGACGTCGATAATCCACTTGACCTGTCCAAGTCAAGATCTGTTTTTTATGTCGAAACTCCGATCGAATGACGCCACTTGACTACACGCGTATACCGCGCGCGGACTCCTCCACGTTCGGGGCCATCCCCCTTCCGCGCGAACGGTACGCGGGGGAGGAACTCAAGTGACCAGTAGACCCTGGACGTATCGAGCTGCGGCGATCGGTGTCGCACTCGCCACAGCGGCGGCGACCATGTCCGCCCTGACCGTGGCGCAGGCCGCGGACACCGCTCCGGCGGCGGCCGTCGACCGGCACGACCCGGCGGACCACGAGCACGCCGACGACCACGACCTCGAAGGCCCCCTGAGCAAGACGCAGGAGGCTCAGCGCGAGGAGGCCCTGCAGCAGGTCATATCCGGCGACGCCACGGTCAAGAACCGCGAGGGTTCGCAGGTCGTGCAGCTGAAGAGCAAGAAGGGCAAGAGCAAGTACGTCGAGCTCGGCCGCGAGAAGACCGACAAGATCTTCACGATCCTCGTCGAGTTCGGCGACGAGATCGACAGCCGCTACGGCGGCACCCCCGGCCCGCTGCACAACCAGATAGCCGAGCCGGACCGCACGCAGGACAACTCCACGGCCTGGCAGGCGGACTACGACCAGGCGCACTTCCAGGACCTGTACTTCGGCACCGGCAAGAAGACCGAGTCGATGAAGAAGTACTACGAGAAGCAGTCCTCGGGCCGCTACTCGATCGAGGGCGAGGTCTCGGACTGGGTCAAGGTCCCTTACAACGAGGCCCGCTACGGCAACAACGCCTGCGGCGACACCAACTGCGCCAGCGTGTGGAACGTGGTCAGCGACGGTCTCGACTCCTGGGTCGCCCAGCAGAAGGCAGCGGGGCGCACCGACGCGGAGATCAAGGCCGACGTGGCCGAGTTCGACCAGTGGGACCGCTACGACTTCGACGGCGACGGCGACTTCAACGAGTCCGACGGCTACATCGACCACTTCCAGATCGTGCACGCCGGTGAGGACGAGTCCGCCGGCGGCGGCGCGCAGGGCGAGGACGCCATCTGGGCGCACCGCTGGTACGCCTTCGGCACCGACGCGGGCGCGACCGGTCCCGAGGGCAACAGGCTCGGCGGCGCCAAGATCGGTGACACCGGCATCTGGGTCGGCGACTACACCATCCAGCCGGAGAACGGCGGCCTCGGTGTCTTCGCCCACGAGTACGGCCACGACCTCGGTCTGCCGGACCACTACGACACCCAGGGCGGCGACAACTCCACCGGCTTCTGGACCCTGATGTCCTCCGGGTCCTGGCTCGGCACCGGCAAGGAAGCCATCGGCGACCTGCCCGGCGACATGACCGCCTGGGACAAGCTGCAGCTCGGCTGGCTCGACTACGACACGGCGAAGGCCGCGACGAAGTCGAAGCACAAGCTCGGCGTGGCGGAGTACAACACCAAGGACAAGCAGGCCCTGGTGGTCGAGTTGCCGAAGAAGGCGGTCGCCACCGAGATCGTCCAGCCGGCGCAGGGCTCGACCCAGTGGTGGAGCGGCAGCGGTAACAACCTCTCCCACACGCTGACCCGTTCCGTGGACCTCACGGGCAAGTCCTCGGCCGCGCTGACCCTCGACGGCTGGTACGACATCGAGGCCGAGTACGACTACCTCTACACCGAGGTGTCGACCGACGGTGGCGCCAACTGGACCGCGATCGACGGCACGGTGGACGGCGCGGCGATCCCGCGCGACGCCAGCGGCAAGCCCGCGCTGACCGGTTCCTCGGCCGCGCACAAGAAGCTGTCGTACTCCCTGGACGCCTACGCCGGCCAGAAGTTCGACCTCCGCTTCCGCTACGCGACGGACGGCGGCCTGGCGCTGAAGGGCTTCGCGGCCGACTCGATCGCGGTGACCGCCGACGGTTCCGTCCTCTTCTCGGACGACGCGGAGAGCGCGGACGCGGCCTGGACCGCCAAGGGCTTCTCCCGCGTCGGTGCTTCCTTCACCAGGGATTACGCGCAGTACTACATCGCCGAGAACCGTCAGTACGTGTCGTACGACAAGACGCTGAAGGTCGGCCCGTACAACTTCGGCTTCTCGACCACGCGTCCGTCCTGGGTGGAGCACTTCCCGTACCAGAACGGTTTGTTGATCTGGAAGTGGGACACCTCGCAGGCGGACAACAACACCAGCGTGCACCCCGGTACGGGTCTCGTCCTGCCGGTCGACTCGCACCCGGCGGCGCTGAAGTGGGCCGACGGCACGGTGATGCGCAGCCGGATCCAGTCCTACGACTCGCCCTTCAGCCTCTACCGCACCGACGGTCTGAAGCTGCACAAGGCGGACGTCCTGACGAAGATTCCGTCGTCGAAGGGTGTGTCCACGTTCAACGACCGGACCAGCACCTACTACGACGAGGCGACCCCGCTCGCCGGTGTCAAGATCACTGACACCAACACCAAGATCAAGATCGTCAAGGAGGCCAAGGACGGCTCCACGATCTCGGTCCAGGTGGGCCCCGCGGTGAAGTAAACGACATTTCCGCAGGTCAGAGCACGTCCGGCCGTGACCCTCTTGGCGGGTCGCGGCCGGACGTGTTTAGGTGCGTGGTGTGGTTTTCTTATTGACACTGACGCTCACGGGGGTGTGACCTGCATGGCCGCTGGAGGTTTCTGCAAACTACCGGACGGCAATGTCGTCGTCGCCCTGAACCTGCCCGGGGCGACCACTCCGGGCACGTCGTGGGCTCCGCAGGACGACGGCTCCGTGCGGGTTCTCGTCCTGGCCGCGAACCGTGCCCGGGCCCTGACCCGGCTGCGCAACCTGGGCATGCGGGCGATCTACCTCCGCGGCAACGCGGCGCCCCCGACACTGGACGAGATCACGGCCGTGCTGCACCACCCGGACGGCCTGATATGGCGCACGTCCCCGGTCTGCCCGGCCTCGACCACCCCGGAGCTGTGGCACCCGATCAGAGCGCTCCTGAGGAGGCCGGCGGCCCGGGTGTGACCCGACATGGCCCCCTCAGGGGCTACACGACCGGCTTGCCCGACAGCTCCACGCCCGCCTCGCGCAGCTCCTCCAGGGCCCGCTCGGTGGTCTCCTCGGCCACACCGGCGGTCAGGTCCAGCAGGACCTGGGTGCGGAAGCCCTCGCGTGCGGCGTCCAGGGCGGTGGCGCGTACGCAGTGGTCCGTGGCGATGCCGACGACGTCGACCTCGGTGATGTCACGGGCCCGGAGCCAGTCGGCGAGCGAGGAGCCGTTCTCGTCGGCGCCCTCGAAGCCGCTGTACGCCGCCGCGTACGCCCCCTTGTCGAACACGGCGTCCACCGCGCCGGAGGCGATCGCCGGGGCGAAGTTCGGGTGGAAGCCCACCCCCTCCGTGCCGGCGACACAGTGTGCCGGCCAGGAGTGGACGTAGTCGGGGTTGTCGGAGAAGTGGCCACCGGGTGCGATGTGGTGGTCACGGGTGGCCACCACGTGCTGGTAGCCGGGGCCGGCCGCCTGGCCGATCAGCTCGGTGACGGCGGCGGCCACATCGGCACCGCCGGCCACCGCGAGGCTGCCCCCCTCGCAGAAGTCGTTCTGCACGTCGACGACGATCAAGGCGCGGCGCATGGTGTCGGTGTCCTTCGACTCTTCGGTGCTCGGCTGTGGGTGTGGATGCGGATGCGGTGGGAAACTGCGAACTTCCGAGCCTAGAGACTTCGAGAGCTGTTCGGGAGGGGGCATCCGGCGCTCGCCCGTGGCGCGGGCCGGAGCACGGACCCACCACGCGGGCGCTCGGGGGCTCGCGGGAGAGCGCGCCGGGCACATTCACTCCGGCCCACCCCCAGCGTGCACCCGCCCGCCCTCCCGCACGTCCCCGAGCGGCTCAGACGTACTCCGTCGGGATGACCGCCTCGCCGCGCGACAGCTGCGTCGCCGACAGCGGCAGCTTGGCCCGCGCGGTCGTGTGCCGTTCGCGTACGACGTCCAGGGGCTCGCGGTGGAGCACCCGGCCGCCCTCGACCAGCGGGACGAGCAGCTGACGCTCCTGGAGGTCGTCCGGCACGGGCCCGGTGCCGATCACCTCGGCCTCCGCCACGCCGTGCTCGTCCAGCCGCCGGGCCGCCCACTTGCGGCCCCCCACGGACGTCTTCCCGCCGCTGGACTTCTTCGCCACCGGCACCAGCGGGTCCGTGGGGTCCGCGGACTCCGCCCGGGCGACGAGCTTGTAGACCATCGAGCAGGTGGGGTGCCCCGAGCCGGTCACCAGCTGGGTCCCGACGCCGTACGCGTCCACCGGCGCCGCCGCCAGCGAGGCGATGGCGTACTCGTCGAGGTCCGAGGTCACGATGATCCGGGTGTCCGTCGCGCCCAGCTCGTCCAGCTGCTGCCGCACCCGGTGGGCGACGAGGAGCAGATCACCGGAGTCGATGCGCACGGCGCCGAGCTCGGGCCCGGCGATCTCCACGGCGGTGCGTACGGCCTCGGTGACGTCGTACGTGTCGACGAGCAGCGTGGTGTTCCGGCCCAGCGAGTCCACCTGGGCCTGGAAGGCGTCCCGCTCGCGGTCGTGGAGCAGGGTGAAGGCGTGGGCGCTGGTGCCGACGGTCGGGATGCCGTAGCGGAAGCCGGCCGCCAGGTCCGAGGTGGAGGTGAAGCCGCCGACGTACGCGGCGCGCGAGGCGGCCACGGCGGCCAGCTCGTGCGTGCGCCGGGCGCCCATCTCGATCAGCGGGCGCCCCTGGGCGGCGCTGGACATCCGGGAGGCGGCGGCCGCGATCGCCGAGTCGTGGTTGAGGATGGACAGGATCACGGTCTCCAGGAGCACGCACTCCGCGAAGGTGCCCTCGACCCGCAGGATCGGCGAGCCCGGGAAGTACACCTCGCCCTCCTGGTAGCCCCACACGTCACCGGCGAAGCGGTAGCCGGCGAGCCAGTCGAGGGTCTCGGCGTTGACGATGGAGCGCTCGCGCAGGAAGCCGAGGACGCCCGGGTCGAAACGGAAGTTCTCCACGGCGTCCAGCACCCGTCCGGTGCCGGCGACCACGCCGTACCGGCGTCCCTCCGGCAGCCGCCGGGTGAAGACCTCGAACACCGATCGCCGCTCGGCCGTGCCGGCCTTCAACGCGGCCTGCAGCATCGTGAGTTCGTACTGGTCCGTGAAGAGCGCGGTCGAGGGGACGTCGACCGGCAAACCGAGGTCCGCTGTGTTCATGGCAAGAGATCGTACTCCCATTTCGTCAGTCTGACGATTTCTGGTGGGATCTTCAGCGGATCCTCGGCGGATCCTTGGTGGACCGTTCCCGGTCGGCCCTGGTCGGAGGCTCGCATTTGTGCGGGCACCCCCCTGTGGTGGCAGCATGGGCCGTGTGACGGCAGCCGTACCCATGGAGATCGAGAAGACCGAGTCGGCGGAGGAGGTCTTCGCCGTACCCGAGCCCGACGTGCCGTGGGTGACGATCGTCCACAACGATCCGGTGAACCTCATGAGCTATGTGACGTATGTCTTCCAGTCGTACTTCGGGTACCCGAAGGACAAAGCCACCAAGCTCATGCTCGACGTCCACCACAAGGGCCGCGCGGTCGTCTCCAGCGGAACACGCGAGGAGATGGAACGCGACGTGCAGGCCATGCACGGCTACGGTCTGTGGGCCACCCTCCAGCAGGACCGGAAGTAGCGACGCACCTGATGCCAGGACAATTCGAATCGCTCCCCGGCGGCGGCGCGGCCGTCGCGCTCGACGAGGTCGAGATCTCCATCATCCGCTCGCTGGCGGTGCAGCTCCTGGAGCTGATCGGCCCGGGGCCCGCCGAGGACGCCGGCGACGACCCGCTCGCCGAGCTCTTCGCCGAGGGCCCGAGCGAACCGCCCAAGGACCCCGTCCTGCTCCGGCTGTTCCCGGACGCCTACAGCGACCCCGAGGGCACCCCGACGGCCCGGGAGGCGGAGGAGCAGCGGGCGTACTCCTCGGAGTTCCGCCGCTTCACCGAGAACGACCTGCGGGCCGGCAAGCGCGACAACGCCCTCGCGGTGATCCACTCCCTGGACGCGCTGGCCGCGACCGGCGAGGGCGGGGCCGTGCTCAAGCTGTCGGCGGAGGAGTCCCGGCGGTGGCTCGGCTGCCTCAACGACCTACGTCTGGCCATCGGCTCCCGGCTCGACGTCGTCGACGAGGAGGACACCGACCTTCTCTACCGCCTGCCGGACGAGGACCCGCGCAAGCCGATGGTGATGGCGTACCTGTGGCTGGGCGGCCTCCAGGACTCGCTCGTCGCGACGCTGATGCCCTGAGGAGCCCGTGATGTGCCCCTGACGTGGCCGTTCGGTGTTCGCCAGGTGTTCGCTCAGAGGACACTCAAATCCGGATAACGATCGCGTCACCGCGCCCGCGAGGGATGCCCTCGCGGGTGTCGTTTGTCCGGTTCTCCCTGTGCGGTGCGCCACACGACGTCCGATCGATCACTGTGGCGGCCGTGTTAAATCTTCACGACCGCCCGACGGACGCCACCCATGTCCGCTCGGGTGCGCCACCGAGTCGGCCATCTCCGACCAGGCACTGCTCCATCACATCCGGGGGGATCGGAACCCGATCCGGGGTCGACGAACGGCTCGGATCGGCCCAGCGTGGAGAAAGGCGCACCACACATGACCTCCGCTCAGGTCAACAAGAACGGCGACGAAGCCGTGCGCGGCGACGCACCCGAAGAGGGGTACGAGCGCGGGCTCGGCAGCCGTCAGGTCCAGATGATCGCGATCGGCGGCGCCATCGGCGTCGGCCTCTTCCTGGGAGCCGGGGCGAACATCGCCAAGGCCGGCCCCAGTCTGATCTTCATGTACGCCCTCGCCGGCGTCATCATCTTCTTCATCATGCGCGCCCTCGGCGAGCTGCTGCTGTACCGCCCGGTCTCGGGCTCCTTCGCGGAGTACTCCCGCGAGTTCCTCGGCCCGTTCTTCGGCTACTTCACCGGCTGGACGTACTGGCTGATGTGGGTCGTCACCGGCATGGCCGAACTCACGGCCGCCGCGATCTACGTCAACTACTGGTGGCCGGAGATCCCGCGGTGGGTCACCGCCCTGGTCTTCCTGGTGGTCCTGTTCGGCGCCAACCTGATCTCGGTGAAGATCTTCGGCGAGATCGAGTTCTGGTTCTCGATGGTCAAGGTCACCGCCCTGCTCGGCATGATCGTGGTCGGCCTCGGCGTCCTCACCTTCGGCTTCAGCGCCGCCGGCGACACCGCCGCCGTCTCCAACCTGTGGGCCTTCGACGGCTTCTTCCCCAAGGGCATCGGCTCCTCCCTGATGACCCTCCAGGGCGTGATGTTCGCCTACCTCGCCGTCGAGCTGGTCGGCGTCACCGCCGGTGAGTCGGAGAACCCGGAGAAGACCCTCCCCAAGGCCATCAACACCCTGCCCTGGCGGATCGCGCTCTTCTACGTCGGCGCCCTCACCGTCATCCTCTGCGTGGTGAAGTGGACCGAGTTCGCGCCCGGCGTGAGCCCCTTCGTCGCCGCCTTCGCCAAGATCGGCATCCCGGCGGGCGCCGCGATCGTCAACTTCGTCGTGCTGACGGCGGCCCTGTCCTCCTGCAACTCGGGCATGTACTCCACCGGCCGCATGCTGCGCACCCTCGCGGACAACGGCGAGGCCCCGCGCGTCTTCAGCAGGCTGTCGTCGACGAAGACCCCGGCGTTCGGCATCACCGTCTCCGTGCTCTTCATGGGCATCGGCGTGATCCTGAACTACATCGTCCCGGAGAAGGCCTTCGGCTACGTCGTCTCCGTCGCCACCGCCGCCGGCATCTGGACCTGGCTGATGATCCTGATCAGCCACGTCCTCTACCGCCGCGCGGTCGACGCGGGCCGCCTGCCCGCCTCGTCCTTCCCGGCCCCCGGCGGCGCGAAGTGCAGCTGGGTCGCCATCGTCTTCCTGCTCTTCGTCACCGGCCTCATCGCCTACGACGCCGAGTCCCGCGTCTGCCTCTACGTCATGGCGGGCTGGGCGGCGGCCCTCGGCATCGGCTGGGCCGTGCTGAAGACCCGAAGCCCCGAGGTCACCGAGCGCCGCGACCCGGAGTTCGAGAAGGTCGGCTGACCCGACACGCCCCAGGGCGGGTCCCAGCATGTGGGCTGTTCCGTACCACCCCCCGGTACGGAACAGCCCTTCTGCTTATGCTGACGAGCATGCTGACCATCACCCAGGACCTCGTCGACCGGATCGTCGCCCACGCGCGCAAGGACCACCCCGACGAGGCGTGCGGCGTCGTCGCCGGACCGGCGGGCTCGGACCGCCCCGAGCGCTTCATCCCGATGCTGAACGCGGCCATGTCGCCCACGTTCTACGAGTTCGACTCGGGCGACCTGCTCAAGCTCTACCGCGAGATGGACGACCGCGACGAGGAGCCCGTGGTCATCTACCACTCCCACACCGCCACCGAGGCCTACCCCTCGCGCACCGACATCTCCTACGCCAACGAGCCGGGCGCCCACTACGTCCTGGTCTCCACCGCCGACACCGACGGCCTCGGCGACTTCCAGTTCCGCTCGTACCGGATCGTCGAGGGCGAGGTCACCGAGGAGGAAGTGAAGATCGTCGACGCGTACTGAACCGTCGGCGGCCCGGGTTCGCGGCTACGGTGGTGATGCCCATGCGTACGCACGCGCACGCACCCAACGGCCCGCGACGGAGACGGTGTTGACACAACAGACGCGACGACTGCCCGGCCGGCGCCCCACCCTCGACGACGTGGCACGCGGCTCGGGGGTCTCGAAGTCGACCGTCTCACGGGTGATCAACGGCGAGGACAAGGTACGCGCGGAGGTCGTCGAACGGGTCCGGGAGGTCATCGCCGAACTGGGCTACGTACCGAACTCCGCCGCCCGCCAGCTGGTCACCCGCCGCAACAACGCCATCGCCGTCGTCGCCAGCCAGCCGCAGAACCGGCTCTTCATCGACCCCTTCTTCGACCTCCACCTCCGCGGCATCCGCAAGGAACTGGTGGCCCACGGCGCCCAGCCCGTCCTGCTCTTCCTGGAGGAGCCCGAGGAGTACCCGAGGGTCGGCGACTTCCTGGGCGGCGGCCACGTCGACGGCGCCCTGCTGTTCTCTTTGCGCGCCGACGACCCGCTGCCCGGCATGATCGACCGACTCGGTCTGCCCGCCGTCTTCGGCGGCCGGCCGCTGGTCCGCGACGGCGAACCCGCGCACGACCGGGTGTACGTCGACGCCGACAACCGGGGCGGCGCCCGCGCGGCCGTCCGCCACCTGGTCGCCCTGGGCCGCGAACGCGTCGCGACGATCACCGGCCCGGTCGACCAGGAGGCCTCGGCCCTCGACCGCCTGGACGGCTACCGGGACGTCCTGCCGGACGCGTCGCCCCTCCTGGTCGAACACTCCGACTACACCCGACAGGGCGGTGTCGACGCCATGACCGCGCTCCTCGACCGCCGCCCCGACCTGGACGCCGTCTTCGTCGCCTCCGACCTCATGGCCTCCGGCGCGCTCCAGGTGCTGCGCGAGCGGGGCCGACGGGTGCCGGACGACGTGGCCGTCGTCGGCTTCGACGACCTCGCGCCCATCGCCGAGCACACCGATCCGCCGCTGACCACCGTCCACCAGGACATCGAGGGCATGGGCCGACTGATGGCCCGGCTGCTGTTCGACCACACGGACGACGGCCCGGCGGCCGGCGGGGCCACGGCACCCGGCCCCCAGTCCTCGGTGGTCACCCCGACCCGGCTGGTCGTACGGCGCTCCGCCTGAAGCCGTACGGCAGTCCGCCCGAGCGGGTGACCGTACGGCCGCTGAGGTGCGCGGTCTCACTCCCCGGCCCGAAACCGTCCGGCATGTGGGATCACACTCCGGGACCCGGACCGGGAATCGATACGATGAGCGCATGGTTTTTGACGACGTGAGCGAGAAGACGCCGGGCGCACTGCTCGTGGCGCGGCTGCACGTCGACCTGTGCAGGCTTGCCAGCGCCATCTGTTGACGCCGATCCTGCCGCCGTACGGCCGTGAGCCGCGGCGCCCTCACCCGTGTGACCACGCACCTCGCACATCGCGCCGCCGCGCGCCCACCGACCCGACCACTCCCGACAGGAGCCGCACACCATGGCCATCGAGGTCCGCATCCCCACCATCCTCCGCCAGTACACCGACGGTCAGAAGGCGGTGGAGGGGGCCGGTGCCACCCTCGCCGACCTGTTCACCGACCTGGAGACCCGGCACACGGGCATCCACGCCCGCATCGTGGACGGCGGTGAACTGCGCCGCTTCGTCAACGTCTACCTCAACGACGAGGACGTCCGCTTCCTGGAGGGCATCAACACCAAGCTGTCCGACGGCGACAACGTGACGATCCTGCCGGCCGTGGCCGGCGGTATGGCCTGAGCACCCATGCGCTACGACTCCCCGCTGGCCGCGGTGGGCAACACCCCTCTGGTGTGCCTGCCGCGGCTGTCGCCGTCCGCCGACGTCCGGATCTGGGCGAAGCTGGAGGACCGCAACCCGACGGGTTCGGTCAAGGACCGTCCTGCCCTGCACATGATCGAACAGGCGGAGAAGGACGGTCGGCTGACCCCCGGCTGCACGATCCTGGAGCCCACCTCGGGCAACACGGGCATCTCCCTGGCCATGGCGGCCAAGCTCAAGGGCTACCGCATGGTCTGCGTCATGCCCGAGAACACCTCCCAGGAGCGGCGTGAGCTGCTCGCCATGTGGGGCGCCGAGATCATCCCGTCCCCGGCCGCCGGCGGCTCCAACACGGCCGTACGCGTCGCCAAGGAACTCTCCGCCGAGCACCCCGACTGGGTGATGCTCTACCAGTACGGCAACCCGGACAACGCGGGCGCCCACTACGCCACGACCGGCCCGGAGATCCTCGCCGACCTGCCCTCCATCACGCACTTCGTGGCGGGCCTCGGCACCACCGGCACCCTGATGGGCGTCGGCCGCTTCCTGCGCGAGCAGAAGCCGGACGTCAGGATCGTCGCCGCCGAGCCGCGCTACGACGACCTCGTGTACGGCCTGCGCAACCTCGACGAGGGGTTCGTGCCGGAGCTCTACGACGCGTCCGTCCTCACCACCCGCTTCTCCGTCGGCTCCGCCGACGCGGTGACGCGTACGCGGGAGCTGCTACAGCAGGAGGGCATCTTCGCGGGCGTCTCCACGGGCGCCGCGCTGCACGCCGCGATCGGTGTCGGCAACAAGGCGGTCAAGTCCGGCGAGCCGGCCGACATCGTCTTCGTCGTCGCCGACGGCGGGTGGAAGTACCTGTCGACGGGCGTCTACACCGCCGCGACGACGGAGGAGGCCATCGAGACACTGCAGGGCCAGCTCTGGGCGTAGGGCGCCTCGTAGCTCGGGGGTGCGGGTGCGTGGGCGACTGCGGCTCCGGTGGGGCTTCTCGCGCAGTTCCCCGCGCCCCTAAAAGCATCAGGCCCCTGCGGGCCTGAAAGACCACGGCCCTGCGGGCCTGAAAAGCACGGGGCGCAGCCCCGGCTTTTCAGGGGCGCGGGGAACTGCGCGAGAAGCCCCACGCACCCGCACCCGCCGACGCACCCTCTTCCCGCCCTCCCGCCGCCGTCCCGCCCGCGCGCCGCGAAGGCCCCGCACCAGCCGAACCGGTGACAGCACAGGTGAGTTCGCCCACAACGGCCCCTGGCGGAGGAGCGACGCACCCTTTTGCGCCTTACGCTCAACGGACCGCACCACACGTGTTGCACCCATGTCCGTCCTTCGCAACCCGGCCAACCGCAATCCGCAACCCGTCTGCACGTCACGACTGACACGACTGTCACGACTTCACGCCAGCGCGGAGGTTACAGCTCCTATGAAGCTCACCGTCGTCGGCTGCTCGGGGTCGTTCCCTTCCGCGGAATCGGCCTGCTCGAGCTACCTCGTAGAGGCCGACGGCTTCCGGCTGCTCCTCGACATGGGCAACGGTGCCCTGGGCGAGTTGCAGCGCCACTGCGGTCTCTACGACCTCGACGCGATCTTCCTCAGCCATCTGCACGCCGACCACTGCATCGACATGTGCGCGTACTTCGTCGCACGGTACTACCGCCACGACGGCGGCCGCTGCGACCCCCTCCCGGTCTACGGACCCGAGGGCACCGAGCAGCGCCTGACCACGGCCTACGCCGACACCCCGTCCGCCTCCTCCATGAGCGAGGTCTTCGACTTCCACACGGTCAAGCCGAGCACGTTCGAGATCGGCCCGTTCACCGTCCACACGGAACGGGTCGCGCACCCCGTCGAGGCGTACGGCATCCGGATCGAACACGACGGCCGGGTCCTCACGTACTCCGGGGACACCGGTGTCACCGACACCCTGGACGAACTGGCCCGCGACGCCGACCTGTTCCTGTGCGAGGCCGCCTTCACGCACGGCAAGGAGAACATCCCGGACCTCCACCTCAACGGCCGCGAGGCCGGTGAGACGGCCGCCCGGGCACGCGCCCGCCGTCTCGTCCTCACCCACGTCCCGCCGTGGACCGACCCCCAGGTCAACCTCGTCGACGCCCGCGCGGTGTACGACGGCCCGGTGGACCTGGCGGTGCCCAGGGTGACGTACGAGATCTGAGGACGCCGTACGAGGAAGGCCCCCGGAGCGGACTCCGGGGGCCTTCCTCATGCTCGGGGGAGCCGTGGCGGCTACTTGGCCTCCGCCTTCTGCAGCTCCGCCAGCTCCTCGTCCGACTCCCGGCCGGGGGTCGGCAGATTGAAACGGACGATCGCGAACCGGAAGACGACGTAGTACAGGGCGCCGAAGCAGAGACCGACCAGGAGCAGGCCCCACGGGTTGGTGGCGATGCCGAGGTTGAGGGCGAAGTCGAACGCGCCGGCCGAGAAGCCGAAGCCGTCCTTCATCCCGAGCGCCCAGGTCAGGGCCATGGAGACACCGGTGAGCACGGCGTGGATGGCGTACAGGACCGGGGCGATGAACATGAACGTGAACTCGATCGGCTCGGTGACACCGGTGAGGAACGAGGTCAGCGCGAGGCCGAACATCATGCCGCCGACGACCTTGCGGCGCTCGGGGCGGGCCGTGTGGTAGATCGCGAGACAGACGGCCGGCAGACCGAACATCATGATCGGGAAGAAGCCGGTCATGAACTGTCCGGCGGTCGGGTCACCGGCCAGGAAGCGCGCGATGTCACCGCTCTTGCCCTCGTACGAACCGGCCTGCAGCCACGGGAAGGAGTTCAGCAGGTGGTGCATGCCGACCGGGATCAGCGCGCGGTTGGCGACACCGAAGATGCCCGCGCCGACCGCGCCGGAGCCGACCAGCCACTCACCGAAGTTGTGCAGACCCGCGCCGAGGACCGGCCAGATGTAACCGAAGACGATGCCGATGAACAGGCCCGCGAAGGCGGCCAGGATGGGCACCAGGCGGCGGCCGCCGAAGAAGCCGGCCCAGTCGGCCAGCTTGGTGCGGTGGAAGCGCTGGTAGAGCAGGGCGACGACGAGACCCATCACCACACCGCCCAGGACGCCGGCGTTGACAGCCTTGTCCACCATCACGACCTTGCCGTCGACGGCGGTGGCCACCTGCGGGAGGTTCGGGTCGGTGAAGGTGCCGAGGACCTTCTGGAAGACGAGGTAGCCGACGACCGCGGCGAGGGCGGTCGAGCCGTCCGACTTCTTCGCGAAGCCGATCGCGATGCCGACCGCGAACAGCAGCGGCATGTTGTCGAGGATGGCGCCGCCACCGGCGGCCATGAAGCTCGCGAACTTGGTGATGAACCCGGGGAACGACTCGCGGCCCAGCATGTCCGTGTTGCCGAGCCGGACGAGCAGGGCGGCGGCCGGCAGAACGGCGACCGGCAGCATCAGGCTGCGCCCGATACGCTGCAGCACAGCCATGGTGCGGGAGCCCCAGCCGGGGCCCTTGTTGTCTGCGGCCGCGGGAGCGGCGCTGGCCGTGGTCACAACTTCCTCCATGAGAGCAGGGCGCCGCCCGGGGACGGGAGTGTGGGGGAGGGCAGCACGGGAGAGGTCTACACCATTCAGTGGTGTAGACCTGTTGTAGCACGGCGGGGGGCGGCCAAGGAACCCGCGATTCCCGTTTTATGCCTTCGTGATGTCGCCCGCGCTTCGTCTCCCGTTCGCGCCGCCCGATGAGCCCCGCGCTTGGCGGGCACCCCCGGCGTGGTGTAGACCAGTCGCCAACGATTCGCAACGATCCATACGGTCATCAGGGAGAAGCGCCATGGCCACCAAGGCTGAGAAGATCGTCGCCGGGCTCGGCGGCCTCGACAACATCGACGAGATCGAGGGCTGCATCACCCGCCTGCGCACCGAGGTCCACGACGCCTCCCTCGTCGACGACGCCGCCCTCAAGGCCGCCGGCGCCCACGGCGTCGTCAAGATGGGCACCGCGATCCAGGTCGTCATCGGCACCGACGCCGACCCCATCGCCGCGGAGATCGAGGACATGATGTAGGCCCCGAGTGCGGTGCGGGGGTGTCCCACGACACCCCCTAAGCTCAGCGGCATGTCTCGAATCGACGGCCGCACGCCCGAACAGCTCCGCCCGGTCACCATCGAACGCGGGTGGAGCAAGCACGCCGAGGGCTCCGTCCTCATCTCCTTCGGCGACACGAAGGTCTTCTGCACCGCCTCCGTCACCGAAGGCGTCCCCCGCTGGCGCAAGGGCAGCGGCGAGGGCTGGGTGACCGCCGAGTACTCCATGCTCCCCCGCGCCACCAACACCCGCGGCGACCGGGAGTCCGTACGCGGCAAGATCGGCGGCCGCACCCACGAGATCTCCCGCCTCATCGGGCGCTCCCTGCGCGCCGTCATCGACTACAAGGCGCTCGGCGAGAACACGATCGTCCTCGACTGCGACGTCCTCCAGGCCGACGGCGGCACCCGCACCGCGGCCATCACCGGCGCCTACGTCGCCCTCGCCGACGCCGTCGCCTGGGCCCAGGGCAAGAAGCTGATCAAGGCCAACCGGCAGCCCCTCACCGGCACCGTCTCGGCCGTCTCCGTCGGCATCGTCGGCGGCGTCCCCCTCCTCGACCTCCGCTACGAGGAGGACGTGAAGGCCGACACCGACATGAACGTCGTCTGCACCGGCGACGGCCGCTTCGTCGAGGTGCAGGGCACCGCCGAGGCCGAGCCGTTCGCCCGCGAGGAGCTCAACTCCCTGCTGGACTTGGCCGTTTCCGGCTGTGACGAACTGGCCGCCCTGCAGCGCAAGGCGCTTGAGACGGTCCTCGAAAGGTAGAGAAGGGTAAAGGGCGCACCAAGAGCGACAGCCCGCCGGTGGCAACCACGGCGGCCCCGCCCGCGTCCTTGCCCATACGGGCGCACGGCACACCACCGTGCGCCCGGCCACACCGCAGTAGCCGTTCACGCATCACGCACACGCATTACACACACGCATCACGCAGGGGGCCGTCAGGCCTGCACCCCGTCCATCAGGAGGACCGTTCCATGGCCGCGAGCCGCCGACGTCGTATGACCACCATCGCCGGAGCCGTAGCTGCCGTCGCCCTCACGGCCGGGCTCACCACCGGCTGCGACGCGGTGAACAAGGCCCTGGACTGCGTCCAGACCGCCGACGCCATCGCCCAGAGCGTGGACGACCTCCAGCAGGCCGTGCAGACCGCCGCGGACGACCCCACGCAGCTGGAGGAGTCCCTCGCCTCCATCGACAAGAACCTCGACGAGATCGGCGACAAGACCGACAACGCCGACGTCAACAAGGCCGTCGACTCCCTCCAGAAGGCCGTCACGGACACCCAGACCGCCGTGGAGAACGGGGACACCACCCCCGACATCAGCGGTATCACCGACGCGGCGGGCGAACTGACGAAGGTCTGCACCTCCTAACGGCCCCTGGCGCGGGTGGCGATACTGGTGGGCATGACCCGCCTGATCCTCGCCACCCGCAACGCCGGCAAGCTCACCGAGCTGAAGGCCATCCTCGCCGACGCCGGCCTCACCCACGACCTCGTCGGCGCGGACGCCTACCCGGACGTCCCCGACGTCAAGGAGACCGGCGTCACCTTCGCCGAGAACGCGCTGCTGAAGGCCCACGCCCTCGCCCGCGCCACCGGTTTCCCCGCCATCGCCGACGACTCCGGCCTGTGCGTCGACGTCCTGAACGGCGCCCCCGGCATCTTCTCCGCCCGCTGGGCCGGCCGCCACGGCGACGACAAGGCCAACCTGGAGCTGCTCCTGGCCCAGCTCGGCGACATCGCGGACGAGCACCGCGGCGCCCACTTCAACTGCGCGGCGGCCCTCGCCCTGCCGGACGGCACGGAGCGGGTGGTCGAGGGGCAGCTGAGGGGCGTGCTACGGCATGCGCCGGTGGGCACGAACGGCTTCGGCTACGACCCGATCCTCCAGCCGGACGGCGAGACCCGCACCTGCGCGGAACTGACGGCGGAGGAGAAGAACGCGATCAGCCACCGGGGCAAGGCGTTCCGGGGGCTGGTGCCGGTGCTGCGGGAGCTGTTGGGCTGACCGACGGAAGAGCCCCGCACCTTTAAATCGAAGGTGCGGGGCTCCTTTTCCTTGTACGCCCGGTCGGATTCGAACCGACAAACACAACCACCTAAAGATTGCCGCTCAGCCCTTGGCGTACGGGCGCCCGTGCATTCCTCTACGTTACAGGGTTCGCCGTCGACCGCCTCGACACCAGGTGCTGGTGACTGCATGACAGTTCGGGCCCAGCAGCCGCAGGTTCTGCCGCTGATCGTCCCGCCAGTCCCCGTTGATGTGGTCGACCTCCAAGGTCATGGGCCTGCCGAGCCATTCGGGGCCGATACCGCACTCCGCGCACTTCTCGGGTTCGCCCACTTCCGCGAGCGCCCTGCGTAGTAGGTGCGTTCTCGTCCGACGTGCGCCGTCGTGCCGGATCAGGATGTCTTCGGCGCTCCTGAGCGGTGTGGTGCCCGGCCCGCCACGCTGGTGCGCCTGGCCCAAAAAGTGGGAGGTGTCCAGACCGGCCTCGGTCACCCAGCAGCGGAGCTGGGCGCGCGACCTGGTGCTGTAGGGCTCCATCCCCAGAGCGCGGAGTACGCCTGCCAGGCTGGTCGCTTCCGCCACGGCCCGGCGCAGGTCGTCGACGGCCGGCCTGCCGGGGGTCGTTCTCGCTCGCCCCTGGCGCGGTATGTGGGACACGTCGATCCCGAAGTGATCGAAGCGGCGAAAGAGATGGCGGCGTAGTTGGCCATAGGCCCGTGTGCCGAAGAAGGCGATGACCTCCTCGATGTCGGAGCACTGCGCCGCTGCTTCCTCCAGCCGCTCCCGGGTGTACCGCACACCGTTGCTCACGAGGCGCGACCTTTGCCGCGGCCCCGGTAACTGTCCGTTGTCGAGTGGCAGTTGGGGCACAGGAACCGCAGGTTCTCGATGCGGTTGTCGCGCCAGTTGCCGTTGATGTGGTCGACCTCCAGAGGGAGCGGGTGCCCTCGCCACACCGCGTCCGTACCGCACTTGGCGCATCGCTCCGGGACGCCCGTGGTCGTCATCGCCCACTTGAGCCGATCGCTCGGGATGCGTCGAGCCTGGCCGGTCTGCTGCTCGACGAGCAGGCCTTCCGGCCTGCGGGGACGCCATGCCTTGCCCCGCTGGGTCGGCACCTGGAAGTGCGAGATGTCGATGCCGTATGCCTTGATCCGGCGGCTGATGTGCGTATGGTGCCCGCCGACGACCTCAAGCCCGAGACGCCGAAGGACCTCGCACATGTTGGTCGAGGCCGTGACGGCCTCCTGGAGGATCTCCCGCGTCCACTTCGCACCCTCCCGCTCGAAGTGTGAGACATCCACCCCCAGTTTCTTCATCCGATCGAAGACGTACCGTCGCGTCGAGCTCTTCGGATCCACCCCCAGCTTCCCCAACGCCTCCGACAGCGTCCGTGCTCCCCGGGCCGCCTCCTCCAGCCGCTCCTTTGTGTAGATGCTTGCCCCCATCGAACCCCTCCATTCCCGGCCGCCTGTTCGTGGCTCGTACGGAGTAACGAGCCGTAAATCAGACGGTCACGCCCGGTATGCGGAACGGCCCGTACCGGGGTGATCCGGTGCGGGCCGTTCTGTGGGGCGGAGGCGGGCCTCAGATGCCCAGGTCCTTGATGATTTTGGCTACGTGGCCTGTGGCGCGGACGTTGTAGAGGGCGTGTTCGACCTTGCCCTCCTCGTCGACGATGATCGTGGAGCGGATGACGCCCAGGTAGGTCTTGCCGTAGTTCTTTTTTTCGCCGAAGGCGGCGTAGGCGTCCAGGACCGTCTTCTCGGGGTCGCCGAGAAGGGTGACCTTCAGGGACTCCTTCTCGCGGAACTTGGCGAGTTTCTCGGGCTTGTCGGGGGAGATGCCGATGACGTCGTACCCGGCGTCCGCGAGGAGCTCCAGGTTGTCGGTGAAGTCGCAGGCCTGCTTGGTGCAGCCGGGGGTCAGGGCGGCCGGGTAGAAGTAGACGATGACCTTGCGGCCCTTGTGGTCGGACAGGGACACCTCGTTGCCGTCGGCGTCCGGGAGGGTGAAGGCGGGGGCCACGTCGCCGGGCTGGAGTCGCTCGCTCATCGGTCCAGCGTAATGGCGGGCCCTGCCGGTGCCGTGCCGGGTGGAGCTGACAGACTGTGTGGAACCAAGGGATTTCAGGGACAACCGACTACGGGAGGCCCCGCGGTGGCGGAGAGCTCGGACATCAGGACACCGGCCGAGATCGAGGCGGACATCAAGCGCCGCCGCGACAACCTCGCCGAGACGCTCGACGAGATCGGCGTCCGGGTGCATCCCAGGACCATCGTGGGCGACGCCAAGGCCAAGGTCGTCTCCAACATCGACCACACCCTCGGCGCGGCGTACGTCTCCGTCAACCGTGTGGTCAGCGATGTCAGGGGCCAGTTCGTCGACGAGGACGGCGCGCCCCGGGTGGAGCGCATCGTGCCCGTCGCCCTCGCGGTCGTCGCCGTCGTCGGGCTCCTCGCACTCGGCACTCGGCGTCGTCGGGCCTGACGGGGACAGGTAGGTTCAGGGTGTGAGCGAGAAGACCCAGCACGACAAGTTGCCCATCCGGATGCTGCACGACCGTGTGCTCGTGCGGCAGGACACCGCCGAGGGCGAGCGGCGTTCCGGTGGCGGCATCCTGATCCCCGCGACGGCTGCCGTCGGCCGGCGTCTCGCCTGGGCCGAGGTCGTCGCGGTCGGCCAGAACGTCCGGACCGTCGAGCCCGGCGACCGGGTCCTCTACGACCCCGAGGACCGCGCCGAGGTCGAGGTCCGGGGCGTGGCGTACGTCCTGATGCGGGAGCGCGATCTGCACGCCGTGGCGGCGGACCGGTTCGAGGGGTCGGAGGATTCCACCGGCCTGTATCTCTGATTCGCAGGCGAGAGAGGCGGTGGGGGCTGGTGACCATGGTCACCAGCCCCCACCGCCTTGTGCTTGCTACCTTTGAGGGACCCGACGAGACGCGCCGTACCGGGCCAAGGGAAAGACCCAAGGGAAAGACCCAAGGAAAAGACGACGCACCCCCGATTCTTCGCATGGATCACGGAGGTGCCGTCATGGCCTGGGTTCTGCTCGTCGTCGCCGGACTGCTCGAGGTCGGCTGGTCGATCGGGATGAAGTACACCGACGGATTCACCCGGCCGTTGCCCAGTGTGCTGACCGGTGCCGGCATCGTCGCCAGCATGCTGCTGCTGTCCTACGCCGCCCGCACCCTGCCCATCGGCACGGCGTACGGCGTGTGGGTGGGCATCGGGGCGGCCGGGGCGGCGGTGTTCGGCATGGTGTGGCTGGGGGAGCCGGCCACCGCCGCCCGGATCTTCTTCGTGTGTCTGCTGCTCGTGGCCGTGGTGGGGCTGAAGGCCACCTCCGGCCACTGAGCGGCCGCGGCTAGCCGAACGGCCCCACCGAGGTATCGCCCTCCGAGGTCCCTCCGCCGTCCGTTGTTCCTCCGTCGGCTGTCGCTCCGCCGTCGGTCGTTCCTCCGTCGGCTGTCGCGCCGCCGGAGGAGGCGGTTCCGCCGTCGGTCGAGGGGCCGCCGGTGGACGCCGAGCCTCCGTCCGTCGCCGTACCGCCTGTGGAGGCGGTGCCGCCGTCGGTCGCGGGTGTGCCGCCGCCGGTGGTGGTGCCGTTGTCGGTGCTGTCGTCCGTCGGGTCGCCGGTCTCCTCGCCGCCCGTGGGGTCGCCGGTCTCCTCGTCACCGGTGGCGCCCGGCTCATCGGCCGGGGTGCTGGGCGGGGTGATCACGACGTCCGCGCCGACCTGGAGGTCGAGGTCGAACTCCTTGACCTTCTTGCCCTTCAGGGCGTCCTTGGTGAACTGCGCCCAGATCTCGGTGGGCGCCCCACCACCGTTGATGCGGGGCAGGCCCATCGCGCCGTAGAGCGGCTTGTGGGCGCCCGTCTTGGGGTCCTGACCCATCACGGAGACGACGGTGGCGAGGTCGGGGGTGTAGCCCGCGAACCAGGCCGCCTTGTCCTCCTCGGCGGTACCGGTCTTGCCGGCGACCGGGTGGCCGGAGGCCTGCGCGGCGGTGGCGGTGCCGCTCTGCACGACGCTCTGCAGGATCGAGGTGGTGGTGTCGGCGGCCTTGCGGCTGACGGCCTGCGTGGACTCCGTGGTCGGGAGCTTGACGACCTCGCCGTCCTTGCTGATCTTCTCGATCATCGTGTACGTGCCGTGCTTGCCGTGGTTGGCCAGCGTGGCGTACGCCTGCGTCATGTCGAGGATGCTCGCGGTGGCGGTGCCCAGGGCGATGGACGGGTACGGGTTCATGTCCGGGGTGTTCTTGGGCAGCCCGAGGTCGATCGCGGTCTTCTCGACCTTCTCGGGGCCGACGTCCACGGCCATCTGCGCGTACACCGAGTTCACCGAGCTCTGGGTGGCCTGGCGGACGGAGATGTTGCCGTAGTTGACGTAGTCCTCGTTCTCGGGGTCGTACACCGGGCCCGGCCAGCCCACCACGGGGCGCTTGTTGGTGCCGTCGTAGACCGTGTTGGGGGTGATCGCCTGCCCGTTCTGGGTGTTGGAGGCGTTCTCCACGGCGGAGGTGAACACGAACGGCTTGAAGGTGGAGCCGACCTGGAAGTCCCGGCGGGTCGCGTTGTTGACGTACTGCTTGGTGTAGTCGATGCCGCCGTACATCGCGATGACCTTGCCGGTCTTCGGGTCGATGGAGACACCGCCGGCGCGGACGTAGTTGTCGACCTTGCGGTTCTTCTTGTCGAGCTTGTCCATCAGCTGGTCGTCGACGGCCTTGATGAAGGCGTTCTGCATCTTGGGCTGGATGGTGGTGGTGATGCGGTAGCCACCGCCGTTCTCCAGCGCCTCCTCGTCGATGATCTTGTGGTCGTAGAGGTACGACTTGATGGCCTCGACGAGGTAGCCGCGCTGTCCGGAGAAGGCGGTCGAGGTGGTGTTCTGCTTCGGCATCGGGAACTTGGCGCCGGTCCGCTCGGACTGCTTGAGCCAGCCCTCCTTGACCATGCCGTCGAGGACGTAGTTCCAGCGGGCGACCGCGGCGCCCTTGTTCTCGGGGTGGGCGACGACGTCGTACATGCTCGGCGCGTTGACGAGAGCGGCGAGGTAGGCGCCCTGCTCGGCGGTGAGTTCGTCGGCGTCCACGCCGTAGTAGGCCTGGGCGGCGGCCTGGATGCCGTAGGCGTTGCGGCCGAAGAAGCTGGTGTTGAGGTAGCCCTCCAGGATCTCGTCCTTGGTGACCTCGCGGTCCAGCTTGATCGCGATGAAGAACTCCTTCACCTTGCGGGTGACGGTCTGGTCCTGGGCCAGGTAGTAGTTCTTCACGTACTGCTGGGTGATGGTGGAGCCGGACTGCTTGCCCTTGCCGGTCGCGGTGTTCCAGGCCGCGCGGACCATCGCCTTGAGGTCGATGGCGGGCTC
Organism: Streptomyces sp. SP18BB07; assembly: GCF_036322545.1. Taxonomy (NCBI): domain Bacteria; kingdom Bacillati; phylum Actinomycetota; class Actinomycetes; order Kitasatosporales; family Streptomycetaceae; genus Streptomyces; species Streptomyces sp. SP18BB07. The sequence goes on along the minus strand of NZ_JAQYWT010000333.1, from coordinate 101,730 downwards.
GGAGTAGAAGTCGCGGTCCTCGGCGGCCAGTACGGCGTGCTGGGCGGCCTTGGAGACCTTCGACAGTGGGACGTTCTCGCGGTTGACCTCGCCGTCGCGGGCGATCTGGGTGCCGTCCGCGTACAGGTAGACGTTGGACTGCTTGGTCGCGGCGTCCTGCGGCTTGGGGATGTGGACCAGGTTGTAGCCCAGCACGAAGGCGCCGACGATCAGCATGATGCCGACCACGAAGGCGCCGAGCACCATGCGCCAGGTGGGGATCAGCCGCTTGAAGCCGGTGCGCTTGGGCCGCTTGGGCTTCTTGCCCTTGCCGCCGCCCGTGGGGGCCGGGGTGATGTCGGGCACGGCGGCGGGCGCGGCGGCGGAGGCGGCGGCCGTGGTCTTCGGGGCGGCCTTGTCGGCGGGGATGACGCCGAGTGCCTGGGTGGGCGTGTCGGCGACGGGCCGGGCGGGGGCGGGGGCCGACTTCCGGGCCGGTGTGATGGCCAGGGTGGTGGTGGGGGTGTCGTCAGCGGCGGCGCCGGCTGCCGCGCCCGAGGCCGCGCCGGGCGTACGGGGGGTGCGGGTGCCGGGGGACTTGGGGTCGGAGGCCGCGGCAGGGTTGCCGCCACGGGGCGGGGCCTGATCGCCACCGGCGGCACGCGAAGCCTTGGGGCCACCGGCGGCACCGGCCGCGCCGGCCGCGCCAGAGGCACCGGCGGCACCGGCCGCGCCAGCGGCACCGGCCGCACCGGCGGACCCGGTGATTCCGGCGGCCTTGGCGGCCCGGGCCGCGCGGGCGGCCCTCGCCGCCCTGGCGTCCGGCACACCGGCCGCCTTGCCGTCGCGATTGACGTCCCGAGCGCCGACGGAGCCGCCGCCGCGCACGCCGTCGGTCTGGTCGCCGCGGGCTCCGGTGGGCTGGTCGCCGTGGCCTCCGGCGGCTTGGTTGCCGCGGGGTCCAGTGGGCTGGTTGCCACGGGTTCCGGAGGGCTGGCCGTCCCGAGGGCCGGAGGGCTGGCCGTCCCGAGGGCCGGCGGGCTGGCCGTTACGACCGCCGGCCTGCTGCCCGTCCCGAGTCCCGGCGGACCTGCCGTCCGAGGGCGACGCCGACTCGGCCCGCGACGACCGGTCCGCCGACGCACCGGACGTGCCACCGTGCGCCGAGCCGGGGGAAGCGGAACCGTCCTTGCCACCGGCCTGACCGACAGGCCTGCCGCCCGACGCCGCACCGGACCTGCCGCCGGGCGCTGCCTGCGACGGTCCGCCGGCTGCCGCGCCGGGCCGTCCGCCCTGCCGCGCGTCGCGCTCGGATGCGGAGCTGCCGCCGGACGCCGTGCCGGGCCGTCCGCCGTCGCCGGAAGCGCCGGAAGCGCCGGCAGCCGTGCCGGGCCGTGCGCCGGGTGCCGCGCTGGGCCGTCCGCCGTCGCCGGAAGCACCGGTAGCCGTGCCGGGCCGTCCGCCGCGCGCCGCGTCGGGCCGTCCGCCGGCACCGGAGGCCGCGCCGGGCCTTCCGCCTGCACCGCTGGCACCGGATGCACTGCCGGCACCGGACGCGCCGGGCGCGCCGGGCGCCGTGCCCCGCCGTTCCGCGGACGTCGGCGCGGGGCCGGCCTTGCCGGGAGCTTTGGGGGGCGGGCCGGCCGGGGTGGCCTCGGACGGTGTTCCGGGGTGGGTGCCCTGGGTTGCCGGGGGCTGCCCGTCGGACGCGGCTCCCTGGCCGGAGGCCGGGCCGGCGTTGCCGGTGGGCGTATTGCTGGCGGCGTCGGCGCCGGACCCCGGAGGTGTGCCCGGAGTGCGTCGCTCCGGGTCTCTCGGTGCCCAGCCCGGGCCGTTCCGCTTCGGCTGCGGCTCGTCGCTCATCGTGCTGCCGTGCTCCTGTTTCCGCGTCGTACGTTCATTTCCGTACGGACTCGTACGCTTTGCGCCCACTCCGGGCCGGTTCTGCGCCCTTGAGTGAAGACTCTCGTACCGTGCGATCCGTTCCCGGATCACGGCACGTGCCCCGCGCGCCCCATGAGCGCCACCGTCCGCCCCGCCGTCCGCCCCGAAAACGCGTGGCAGACCGCTCCGGCCGCGGACTAGGCTTCTTCGCTTCGGCCCGAATCGGTCCAGGCCTCGGCCTTTCGCCTAACTCTTCGCAGCGGATGGGGGTTTCCTCGTGGGCACAGGGCGGTTGTACGCCGCCGTCGCCGCCGGTGGTTTCAGGCGGTACGCGACATATCGGGTGGCCACCGCCGCGGGGGTGTTCACCAACACCGTCTTCGGCTTCATCCTCGCATACACCTACATGGCCCTCTGGCACGAGAAGCCCCACCTCGGCGGCTACGACCAGGCGCAGGCCCTCACCTATGTATGGGTCGGCCAGGCCATGTTCGCGGTCATGGTGCTGGGAAGCGCCGGCTTCGAGGAGGAGTTGATCGAGCGGATCCGGACGGGCGACATCGCGGTCGACCTGTACCGCCCCGTCGACCTCCAGCTGTGGTGGCTCGCCGCCGACATGGGCCGCGCCCTGTTCCAGCTGCTGGGACGCGGTGTCGTGCCCATGATGTGCGGCGCCCTCTTCTTCGACCTGGCCCTGCCCTCCGGCCCGCTGCCCTGGCTCGCCTGTCTCGTCGCGGTCGCCCTCGGCGCGCTCGTCAGCTTCGCGATCCGTTACATCGTCGCGCTGTGGGCCTTCTGGCTCCTCGACGGCGCCGGAGCGATGCAGATCACCTGGCTCACCGGAGTCTTCTTCTCCGGGATGCTCCTCCCGCTGAACGTCTTCCCCGGCGCGCTCGGCGACCTCGCCCGCGCCCTGCCCTGGTCCGCGCTGCTCCAGGCCCCGGCGGACGTCCTGCTGGGTGAGGCCGACCCGTGGGGGACGTACGCCTTCCAGCTCGCCTGGGCCGCGGTCCTGCTCGCGGTCGGCCGGCTGATCCAGTCGGCGGCGACCCGGAAGGTGGTGGTCCAGGGTGGCTGACCTCCACGAACACCCCTTCGCCGAGTATGGCGTGCGCAGCCGCGTACGGGACGGGCTGCGCGCCTACCGCATGATCGCCGCCATGTGGATCCGCTCCACGATGGCCTACCGCGCCTCCTTCGCCATGACGACCTTCGGGAACTTCGCGGCGACCTCGTTCGACTTCATCGCGATCCTGCTGATGTTCTCCCAGGTCGACGAGTTGGGCGGGTTCTCCCTGCCCGAGATCGCCCTGCTCTACGGCACCTCCGCTGTCGCCTTCGGACTCGCCGACCTGATGATCGGCTCGATGGACCGGCTGGGGCGGAGGGTACGCGACGGCACGCTCGACACCCTTCTCGTGCGCCCCGTTCCGGTGCTCGCCCAGGTCGCCGCGGACAAGTTCGCGCTGCGCCGCCTCGGCCGGATCACCCAGGGCCTGTTCGTCCTCGGCTACGCCCTCGCCACGCTCGACATCGCGTGGACCCCGGCCAAGGCGCTGATGATCCCGCTGATGGTGGGCAGTGGCGGGCTGATCTTCGCGGCGGTGTTCGTCGGCGGCGCGGCCTTCCAGTTCGTCGCGCAGGACGCCTCCGAGGTGCAGAACGCCTTCACGTACGGCGGCGTGACCCTTCTGCAGTACCCGCCGGCCCTCTTCGCCAAGGACCTGTTGCGCGGGGTGACCTTCGTCCTGCCGCTCGCCTTCGTCAACTGGGTGCCCGGACTGTACGTCCTGGGCCGCCCCTACCCCCTCGACCTGCCGACCTGGCTGGCCTTCGCGCCCCCGCTGGTCGGGGTGGCCTGCTGCGCGCTGGCGGGAGTGGCCTGGCGGGCGGGGCTGCGTTCGTATCGGAGTACAGGGAGCTGAGCGTGGCAGACAACGCATTGGTGACGGACAACGCATCCGTGGCAGACAGCGCGTTCATCGAACTCGACCGCGTCGAGAAGGTCTTCGACGTCCGCCGGAAGACCGGGTTCCTGCGCCGGGAACGGCGTGAGGTGCGGGCGGTCGACTCGATCTCGTTCACGGTGGCGCGGGGCGAGATGGTCGGCTACATCGGGCCGAACGGTGCCGGGAAGTCGACCACCATCAAGATGCTGACGGGCATCCTGACGCCGAGCGGGGGCCGGCTGCGGGTCGCCGGCATCGACCCCTCCCGGGAACGGACGCGGCTGGCCCGGCGGATCGGCGTGGTGTTCGGACAGCGGACGACCCTGTGGTGGGACCTCCCCCTCATCGACTCGTACGCGCTGACGCACCGTATGTACCGCATCCCGGACGCCCGTTACCGCGAGAACCTCGACCGGTGTGTCGAACTCCTCGAACTCGGCGACCTGTTGGACGTGCCCGTACGACAGCTGTCGCTCGGGCAGCGGATGCGCGGGGACATCGCGGCCGCCCTGCTGCACGACCCCGAGGTGCTGTATCTGGACGAGCCGACGATCGGGCTCGACGTCATCAGCAAGGCCAAGGTCCGCGCGTTCCTCAAGGACCTCAACACCGAGCAGGGCACGACCGTGCTGCTCACCACGCACGACCTCCAGGACATCGAGCAGTTGTGCCGCCGGGTGATGGTCATCGACCACGGGCGCCTGATGTACGACGGCCCGCTGACCGGGCTGCACGAGGTGGGCGAGAGCGAGCGGACGCTCGTCGTCGACCTGGAGCGGGAGCTGCCGCCGATCGAGGCCGCGCCCGCCCGGGTGGTACGGGTGGAGGGGCCCCGGCAGTGGCTGGCGTTCCCGGCGTCGGAGTCGGCGGCGCCGCTGGTGGCCCGGATCGCGTCCGCGTATCCGCTGGTGGACCTCTCCGTGCGGGAGCCGGACATCGAGGCCGTGATCGCCCAGATGTACGCGCAGCAGGCCGAGCGGGTCGGGGGACAGGCGGGGGAACAGGTGGCGGGACCGGTGGGGGAGCCGGGGTCGGCCGTGTCGTAGCCCCCCGTACGGGGTTCCTCGTAGGCTGATTCGTATGACGGACGACCTGCCGGATCTTCCGGCCGCCGCGGATCTTCGTGCCTCCGACGCCGATCGTGAACGAGTCTCCGAGCAACTAAGGGACGCCCTCGCGGAGGGGCGGCTCGACATGGAGGAGTTCGAGGAACGGCTGGACGCGACGTACAAGGCACGGACGTACGGGGAGTTGGCGCCGATCACCCGGGACCTGCCCGGTGCAGGGGCCGTGGCGCCGCCGGCCGTCGTGCCGCCGCCGTCCGTGTCGCTGGTCAAGGGGCCCGCCGAGAACGCGAGTTGGCCGGAGCGGATCGTCGGGGGCGACGGGTCGTCCACCTGGGGTGTGGCGGTCATGTCCGGGTTCGAGCGCAAGGGGCGGTGGACTGTGCCCGCGCGGTTCGACTGCTTCGCGTTCTGGGGCGGCGGCGAACTGGACCTGAGGGACGCGTACTTCGCGGAGCGCGAGGTCGTCATCAACTGCGTGGCGATCATGGGTGGGATCAATGTGATCGTGCCGCCCGGGGTCGAGGTCGTGGTCCGGGGCATCGGGGTCATGGGCGGGTTCGACCACGGCGAGGAGGGGGAGCCCGGGGAGCCGGGCGCTCCGCGCGTGGTGCTCACCGGGTTCGCGTTCTGGGGCGGGGTGGGGGTGGAGCGGAAGGTTCCCAAGGCCGAGCGGCAGCGGTTGAAGGAGGCGCGGCGGCAGGAGCGGTTGGAACGGCGGGAGGCCCGGCGCGAGTTGCATGCCGCCCATCGTGATCAGGTGCATGGGATGCGGCGGGAGAGGGATCGAGAGCGGGAGCGGCGGAGGGGTGGGGAGCGGTAGGTCGTCTGCCGGGTGCGGGTGCGTCGTGGTTGCTCGCGCCGTTCCCCGCGCCCCTGAAAGATGCGCCGTTCCCCGCGCCCCCAAAAAGATGCGCCGTTCCCCGCGCCCCTGACGGGGCGCGGGACGGTCACAGCTCCGCCGGTGCCGAGCCCTTCAGTTGCTCCAGGTCGAAGACTTCCGCCATGTGCTCGTAGCCCTTGTCGCTGGGGTGCAGGTGGTCGCCCGAGTCGTAGTCGGGGCGGAGGCTGCGGGGGTCGTAGGGGTCGCGCAGGGCCTTGTCGAAGTCGACGTAGGCGTCGAAGACGTTGCCCGAGCGGATGGTGGCGTTGACGGTCTGGCGGACGGACTCGCGCTGGTCGGAGTAGCCGCGGTGGCCGTGGAACGGCATGAGCGTGGCGCCGACGACACGCAGGCCCCGCGCGTGGGCCTGGTCGACGAGCCGGCGCAGGCCGTCGGTGATGGCCTGGGGGTCGGCGCGGCCGGGGTTCCTCAGGATGTCGTTGACGCCGAGGTCGATGACGACGGCCTTGACACCCGTACGGCCGAGCACGTCGCGCTGGAAGCGGTTGAGGCCGCTGGGGTTGTCGGCGGGCCGTCCGTTGCCGTCGGTCAGGACGCGGTTGCCGCTGATGCCCTCGTTGACGACGCTGTAGCGGGGCGTGTCGGAGGAGCGGGCGGCCGCGCGGATGCGGCCGGAGAGGACGTCCGTCCAGCGCCGGTTCTCGTTGACGGTGGAGGTGATGCCGTCGGTGAGCGAGTCGCCGAGGACCACGACCGTGCCCTCGGAGTCGTTGCTCAGCACGTCCAGCGCGGTGACGTACCGCCAGTGCAGTGACTGCGTGGTGTACGGCTCACCGGTGACGTCCGCGACCCGGTCGCCCTCGGCGGTGTAGGAGATCTGCCGGGCGTGGGCGTGGTAGGTCGCCGGGCCGGACGGGGTCGGCGAGTAGGTGGTGATCAGTACGTCGCTGTCGTGCGGGATCGCCACCCGTACGGCGTCACTCACCACCTGGCGGCCGGCCGCGATGACCACGGTCGGGTTGCCGGCGAAGGTGAGGCGGCGCATGGTCTCGGCCGCCGCGGCCGGGGTGTCCGACGAGGCGGCGACGGCGAGCGAGGCGTGGGTGATGGTCAGCGGCTGCTGGCCGTAGAGGTTGGACAGGGTGACGCGGGCACTCGTACCGGCGGCGGTCGTGTGCACCACGTTGCGCACCGAATGGCCGGCGAGGCCGTCCCGCTCGGTGCCCGCCTCCGACCCGCTCGGCGAGGCGGCCCACGCGCCGACCCAGACGCCGGTGGAGGCGGGGGCGGCGCTGTTGTGGGGCGCGCGGGTGAAAGTCTCCTGGCGCTGGGAGCCGTCGTCGATGCCGACGCCGACGTATATCGCGGCCGAGATCGCCACGACCAGGGCGGCGATGGCTGCCAGCAGTGCATAACCGTGCTGCTTGGTCATGCGGTGTGTAACTCCTCGGGCTGTGGAGCCCCGAGGCTCCGATGTGATCACCCCATGATGCGTCATGGGATGGGGGTTGCTTGCGAGAACCCCCATCGGTTCCCCCGCTCGGACAGACGCGGGGAACTCCTGTTTCGTTCCGGGAGTAGACCTCAGAAGGGCTATGGAATACGTCACCAAGAGTCGAAGCGCCGGAGAACGGACAATGTGAGTACGGGGGACAGGAACGGATGGAGTGATGGAAGACCCTAGGAACGCGGAAGTGACGGCGGATCCGGTGGACGCGGCGGCGGCCGCCGGGCCGCGCGTCTCGCACCGCACCATGACCACCTTCAGCGCCGCCGACGAGGAGAAGCAGCGCGGCGTCCGCCAGATGAAGCTCATCGCGGCCGGGCTGCTGCTCTTCGTGGCGCTGGTCTACGTGCTGGCCAAGTGGGCCGCGCACGAGGGCGCGGGCCCCTGGGCCGGCTATGTCGCGGCGGCGGCCGAGGCGGGCATGGTGGGCGCGCTGGCCGACTGGTTCGCCGTGACCGCGCTGTTCCGGCATCCGCTCGGGCTGCCCATTCCGCACACCGCGATCATCCCCACCAAGAAGGACCAACTGGGCGTCTCCCTCGGTGAGTTCGTCGGTGAGAACTTCCTCTCCCAGGACGTCGTACGGCAACGGCTGCGGGCCGTCGGCATCGGCAGCCGGCTCGGCGCGTGGCTTGCCGAGCCACAGAACGCCGACCGGGTGACGGCCGAACTGGCGACCGCGCTCAGGGGCGCGCTGACCGTGCTGCGCGACTCGGACGTCCAGGCCGTCGTCGGGGAGGCGATCACCCGGCGGGCGAACGCCCAGGAGATCGCGCCCGGCATCGGCAAGATGCTGGAGCGGGTCGTCACCGACGGCGGCCACCGGCGGGTCGTCGACCTGATCTGCACCCGCGCCCACGACTGGCTGGTCCTGCACGACACGCAGGTCATGGACGCCGTCGAGGGCGGAGCGCCCGGCTGGACCCCCCGTTTCGTGGACCGCAAGGTCGGCGAGCGCGTCTACAAGGAGCTGCTTCGCTTCGCCACCGAGATGCGCGACTCGCCCACGCACCCGGCGCGCGGCGCCCTCGACCGTTTCCTCACCGACTTCGCCACCGACCTGCAGTCCGACACGGACACGCGGGCGCGGGTGGAGCGGCTGAAGGGCGAGGTGCTGGGCCGGGGCGAGGTCCAGGACCTGATCGCCTCCGCCTGGACGGCCGTACGGTCGATGATCGTGTCCGCCGCCGAGGACGAGCGCAGCGAACTGCGGCTGCGGGTGCGCTCGTCCCTGCTGTCGCTGGGGGCCCGGATGGCCACCGAGCCGAACGCGCAGGCCAAGGTGGACAGGTGGGTGGAGGGCGCGGCCGTGCACGTCGTCACCACCTACCGCGCCGAGATCACCTCCCTCATCACCGAGACCGTCGCGAGCTGGGACGCCGAGCACACCACGAAGAAGATCGAGGCCAACATCGGCCGTGACCTGCAGTTCATCCGGATCAACGGCACGGTGGTGGGTTCGCTGGCCGGGCTGCTGATCTACACGGTGTCGCGGGCGCTGGGGGCGTAGGGGGCGTAGGGGCGTAGAGGGCGTATGGGCACAGGCCGTTCGGGGGCTGTTCGGGTGCCGTTCGGGTGCCTTTCGGGGTGCTGTGGCGGCGGCCGGGCGTGATCGTTGCTCGGGAGGGCACTCGGGTCGGGTTCGCTCGAAGTGGAGGGAGCCCCAGCCCATGTCCGTCACAGCCCCGAAGTCACCGGGTGTGATCACCACCGCCGTACCGGCGCGCCTGGACCGTCTGCCCTGGTCGCGCTGGCACTGGACGATCGTGATCGGCCTCGGCACCGTGTGGATCCTCGACGGTCTGGAAGTGACCGTTGTCGGCAACATCGCGGGTCGGCTCTCCGAGGAGGGCAGCGGGCTGCCGATCTCCTCCGCGCAGGTCACGGGCATAGCGGCCGCCCTGTACGTCGCCGGCGCCTGTGCGGGCGCCCTTTTCTTCGGCCACATGACCGACCGGTTCGGCCGCAAGAAGCTGTTCATGGTGACGCTGGTGGTCTATCTGGCGGCGACCGCGCTGACCGCCGTCTCCTTCTCCACCTGGTGGTTCTTCCTCTTCCGCTTCCTCACCGGCTTCGGCATCGGCGGCGAGTACGCGGCCATCAACTCCGCGATCGACGAGCTGATCCCGTCCAAGTACCGGGGCCGCGTCGACATCGTCATCAACGGCAGCTTCTGGCTCGGCGCGATCGGCGGTTCGCTGCTGTCGATCGTCGCCCTGAACACCGACCTCTTCCCGGCGAACGTCGGCTGGCGGCTGACCTTCGCTCTCGGCGTGGTGCTGGGCCTGGTGATCCTGCTGGTGCGCCGCAACGTCCCCGAGAGTCCCCGCTGGCTGCTGATCCACGGCCGGGAACAGGAGGCCGAACGGCTGGTGGCGGAGGTGGAGGGACAGGTCGAGGAGGAGAAGGGGCGCCCACTGCCGCCCACCGACCGGGAGATGACCATCCATCAGCGGGGCAGCGTCGGCTTCGGTCTGATCGCCCGTACGGTCTTCTCCCGCTACCGCCGTCGCGCCGTCCTCGGCTTCTCCCTCTTCATCGGACAGGCGTTCCTCTACAACGCGATCACCTTCGGCTTCGGCGCGATCCTCACCACGTTCTACGACGTCCCGACCTCCGACACCGGCTACTACTTCGCCGTCATCGCGGCCGGGAACCTCATGGGCCCGCTGCTGCTCGGCAAGCTGTTCGACACGGCCGGGCGCCGGATCATGATCTCGGGGACGTACCTGCTCTCCGGTGTGCTGCTCTTCGGCACGGCCTGGCTGTTCGACCGGGGTTCGCTCGACGAGGTGACCCTGACGGCCTGTTGGTGCGTGGTGCTGTTCTTCGCGTCGGCCGGGGCGAGCAGCGCCTATCTCACCGTCTCCGAGGTCTTCCCCATGGAGACCAGGGCCATGGCCATCGCCTTCTTCTACGCCATCGGCACGGCGGCCGGCGGTATCAGCGGGCCGCTGATCTTCGCCGAGCTGACGGAGTCCGGCGTCGTCGCCGACACCGTCCTCGCCTTCCAGATCGGCGCGGGGCTGATGTGCGCGGCGGGGCTGGTGGCGGCGTTCCTCGCCGTGCGGGCGGAGCGGCGGTCGTTGGAGGACATCGCGGAGCCGTTGTCGGCGCGCGGCTCCGCGTAAGGCTCCGCCTGGGGGCCGGGTGGGGTTGTTCGTCGGCTGCGGCGGCGTGGGGGCTGGTCGCGCAGTTCCCCGCGCCCCTTTAGGACGCGGGTGGGGATGAGTACTGCCGTCTGAGTATCCGTACTCTGTCGGCTCAGCGGTCGTGCGGGAAACCTCGTACGCATGACCGAGAAGCTGCTCCGCCCCCTGCGCACGCGCCCCTGGCCGGAACGCTGGCTGACCCGCCTGCTCGGCGCCGCGCTCGCCGCGGCCGCGTACCGCCTCTGTCTCCCGTGGGACCTGCGCGACCGGCCCGAACTGGAGGGATCCCTCACGGAGACGACCCCCGTGACCGTCACGGGGGTCGTCGTCCTCGCCCTCGTCCTGCTGGTCCTCGCGGCCTACTTCGGCCACCGGGACGCCCTGGCCTGGCCGTTGCTCCTGGTCGCCGTGCCGCCGTCCGCCCTGATGTACGTGGCCTTCCACGCGTACACCGAGCCGCCGGAGGCCGGCGTGTGGCCCCGGTCCTGGGCCGTCTTCACCCTGGTCATCGGTGCGTGGGTGCTGGTGGCCGGATCGGTGGGGCGGCGGTTTCGGCGGGTGGGGGCGGAGGCGGTGGAGGAGGTGGAGGAGGAATGGTTGATCAAGAGTGGTTGATCAAGAGCGGGCGGTGGCCTTGTCCGTCTCCCAGCGGGCCAGGGCGGTCGTCCAGTCCTCCTCGGCCTGTCGCTGGACCGGAAGCAAGGAGTGGACGAGTTTGTCGCGCGAGCGTTCCGCTTCGGCCTTCCGCTGGGCCGTCTCCGCCTGACACGTCCGGATCCGGGCCTCAAGGTCCGCCACCTGCTTCTGCCGACGTGCCCGGTGGACGCCGTCCTGCTGCACCGCGGAGTAGATCTGGTTCGTGAAGTGCTCGAGCGCCTGTGTGCCATGCCGCGTGTACGCGCAACTCCTCTGGCCCTGCGGCCAGGTCACCCGTATGAAATCCAGGTCGCGGCTCTCGACACGCTCGGCGTGGAGCCCTTGCAGCGGCAATTCGAGGCGCGGCTCGGCGGGCACCTCCTGCCCGTCCGGTGCGCTGTGCATGATGTACAGGACGTGTTCGTGCAGTACCAGTTCATCCAGGGTGCCGAGACGATTGCCGGCGACCTCTCGCAACAGCTCCTGCCGTTTCTCTCTCAGTGCCTGAATCTCCCGCTGTCCCTGCTGCTCGACGGCGGTGACAGCGTTATCGGCCCTGTCGATCTGCTGCTGGCAGTCCCTCAGGACATCGTCGCGCCTGGTTCGGGCGTCGCGTAACGGACGCCGTAGGGAGGAGTACCTCGGATGGAGGGCGTAGACCCGCTCCCCTTCCCCCACGGGGTACCTCCGGAGCTGCCTCACCACGACGGCCGTGACGACGGCGACGATCATCGCCGACAGGACCAGGAACTCCACAGTTCGCCCTCCGACCTTCCGCTGGTGCACCGTCAGCAGTGTCCCGTCGGCGGTCGGTTCGCGACATACGGCGGCTGGTCACAGTTCAGCGAGATTCTTGCGAGAAACCCCAGGCGTTACGCCTGGGAGGAATCCCATCGTGTGGTGGCGACGCGGGGCGTCGCAGTGTCGGGAGTTCGGGTGCGGAGCGCCCGTAGGGCTGCCCGGAGGAGCCGGGGGGGCAATGTCGAACGTATGGCCGGTGGGTCGCTGGATGGTGGGACGGGTGTGCGGAAGTGGTCTGTGTGTGCGGGTGGCTGTGTAGGTTCGGGTGTCATGAAGCTGGTGGTGCAGGTCAAGCTGTTGCCGACGCCCTTACAGGCGGCGGCGCTTGAGGCGACCCTGCACGCCTGCAACACCGAGATCAAGCAGCGGTGGGGCCCGGGGGCGCAGGCTGCCCAGCACGTCATCAAGAAGACCTGCGACGCCTACCGCACGCTGGCGGCGAATGCGAAGGCCGGGAACCTGGGCAAGCCGTGGTCCAAGCGGTACCGGCGGGCCACAGAGAAACCGATCACGTTCCGGCCCGAGGGTGCGCATCGCAAGGGCGAGTCCGACCTGCTGTACCGGGACGGCATGTGGTTTTTGAACGCGACCTGCGAGATCCCCGAATCCGAACCGAACGCGGATCCGGACGGTTTTCTCGGCATCGATCTGGGGATCGTGAACATCGCCACCACCTCGGGCGGTCAGATCATGGCCGGGCGCGAACTCAACCGGGGACGGCTGCGCGAGCGCACCCTGCGGGCCAAGCTGCGGAAGAAGAACACGCCGTCAACCACAAGATCGCGAAGCATGTGGTGGCCGAGGAGGAACGCACCGGTCGCGGAATCGCCCTGGAGGACCTGGGCGGTATTCGTGAGCGGGTACGGCTTCGCAAGCCCCAACGGGCCACCCACTCCAGCTGGTCGTTCGTTCAGCTGGGGGCGTTCATCGCGTACAAGGCCAAGAAGGCCGGGGTGCCGGTGGTGTACGTCGATCCGGCGTACACCTCCCGCACCTGCGCCGAGTGCGGCCACATCGACAAGGCGAACCGGGTCTCCCAGGCGTGGTTCGTGTGCCGGTCCTGCGGATTCGTTGATCACGCGGATCGCAACGGCTCCCGCAACATCCGCGCCCGCGCGGAAGAGTTGTGGCGACGCGGGGAGCAGTCAACCGCCCCAGACCACACCCCCGACATCCGGGGGCGGGACAGGACGCAAGCGCAGCACCACAGCCAGTGGCGCCCGCTGTGCAAGCCCGGGACTTTAGCCCTGGGTAGTTGACCCGTAGAAGTATCGGTGCGCCTTGTTCTCGAAGTACGACGAGTAGACGAGGCCGATGGCCGGGGTGCCCCGGTAGGTGCCCACGTACTGCTGCGTGCTGTCGACCACCACGGGGCGGGCCATGCAGGCCCACTTGTTGCGTTGCTGGGCCTCTGCCCAGCGGACGGCCGCCGGGTCCACCCGGTCGCTGACCAGCACCGGGAACGCGGCGACACCGTTCTGGATGCCGACCGGCAGGCCGCCCTTGGTCTTCTTCGCGTACGTCAGTACCTGGTCGGTGAAGGTCTCGATGGTCGGGATGGTTATCTCCTGGACCGCCGCCGCGACCGTGAACAGGTGCAGCTTGGTCCCCATCCAGCTCCACCGGAAGTCGGCCCGGCGCCCGACGAGCACGGGCACCCCGGCCCACTCCTCCCACCACGTACGGCATTCGTCGGCGGCGAGACGGGCGGCCACGGAGGCGAGGTAGGCCTGGGAGGGCGACTGCTGTGGATGCATGGCCGGATCATGCACCCGCCGGTGGGCCGGTGTGAAGCCGGGGGAGGGGCCGGTGTGCGGCCGGGTTTGGTCTCAGGCTCCGGTCGTCGAGCCCGGCCGCACGATCATGAGGATCGTCACCGTCGCCCACAGCAGGTTGAACATGCCCGTGAACATGGCGAGTCGGGCCGTCGTCCGGGTGTCGACGGCGGTGCCCCCGATCCCTTCCAGGATCTCCTCCTGCCGGGGCAGCACCAGCGCCAGCAGGACCATGGCCGCGAGGGCGGTCAGCAGCATCGACACGATCAGCCAGGCGTCCTTCAGCACGCCCATGCTCATCGCCGTGGCGAACCCGAGCACGGGCACGGCGATGCCCACACCGCCGTACACCCGGCAGATCCGGTGCAGCAGCCGTACGGCCGACACCGCCCGCTCGCTGTCGGGTTCGGCCAGCGCCTTGCGGGCGCTCGGCGGGAACATGCTGGCGGCGACGGTGACGGGCCCGACGGCGACGATCGCGGCGAGGACGTGGAGGGAGAGGAGGAACTTGGTCACGGGGGGACGGTACGGGCCGGGCGGGGAGGGGAGTAGTGGCGGGATTGCCAGAGGGCAACGGGTTCTCGCCAGGGGAGACCAAGGCGGGAATTTGGCGAGATCGGCCAGGTGGGCGGGGTAGCGGCGGTTGGCGGGAATCCGGTGGGGGCCTACGCTCCCGCCATGCACACCGTGGCCGTACTGGCGCTCGACGACGTGATCCCCTTCGACATGTCGGCCCCCGTCGACACCTTCGGCTGGGCGCGGCTGCCGGACGGGCGGGAGGCGTACCGGGTGCGGGTCTGCTCGGCGGCGGGGGACGGGGAGGTGAAGGCGGGGCCGTTCAGTGTGCGGGCCCCGTACGGGCTGGAGGCCCTGGCCGAGGCGGACACCATCATCCTGCCGGGGACGGCCGACCCGACCCTGCCGTTGCCGCCGGGGGTGACGGAGGCGCTGCACGCCGCGGCGGCGAGCGGGACGCGAATCGCGTCGATCTGCGTGGGCGCGTTCCTCTTCGCCGCGACGGGTCTGCTGGACGGGCTGCGCGCCACCACGCACTGGATCGCCGCCCCCGATCTGGCGGCCCGCCACCCGGGGATCACCGTCGACCCGAACGTCCTCTACGTCGACAACGGACAGTTCCTGACGTCGGCGGGCGCCGCCGCGGCCGTGGACATGTGTCTGCACATGATCCGCAAGGACCACGGCTCGGCGGTCGCCGCGTTCACCGCGCGGATGTGCGTGATGCCCCTCGAACGGGAGGGCGGGCAGGCCCAGTTCATCGTGCAGGACCAGCCCCCGGCGCCCGCCGGCGCCACGATGGAGCCCCTGCTGCGCTGGATGGAGGAGAACGTGGAGCGGGATCTGACCCTGGACGACATCGCCCTCCACGCCGGCACCAGCACCCGGACACTGAACCGCCGCTTCCGCGAACAGACGGGCACGACGCCCTTGCAGTGGCTGCACCGGGCGCGGGTCCGGCGGGCCCAGTACCTGCTGGAGTCCACCGACCACACCGTCGACCGCATCGCGACCCAGGCGGGCTTCGGCTCACCGACGGCCTTCCGCGACCGCTTCAAGAGGGTGGTGGGCACGAGCCCGTACGCGTACCGGCGGGCGTTCCGGGGAGGGGTGCGCTGAGCGGGGGCCGCGCCCCGTAAGGGGCGCGGGGAACTGCGCGAGCAACCACGGACGACCCGCGGCCCCCGACCGGCCGGACCCCCTACCGCTTCCGGGACGGCTACCCCTTCCGGCGTGGCTACCCCTTGCGGTCAGCCACCACCCACGACGCCAGCGCCACCACCCCGGCGACCCCGAACACCGCCGGCCAGGCCCCCACCTTCTTCGCCAAGGGGTGCGACCCGGCGAACGCGGCCACATACCCCGCGGTCAGCGCGCCCGCGGCCCTGCCCCCGGCCGCCTTCTGCCACTGCTGGGCCGCCGCGGCACCCGCCACCGCGAGCACCGCCCCGCCCAGCGGCCGCTTCTTCGTCCAGCGAGCCACCCCGTACCCGCCGATGAGCCCGCTCGCGGCCACCGCCGCCGTGGGAACCCTCGCCATCACTGCCTCCCGTGTCTGCGCCAGGTCCGTCGCGCCCGAGGCTACTGCGCCGCCACCCGCCGGGCGCCCCGAGGCCCCCGTACGACCACGGCCAGCAGGGACGCCGCCAGACAGACAGCGCTGAGGCTGGTCCAGACGACGTCGTACGCGCCGAAGAGATCGCGGGCGGTGGCGCCGAGGAACGCGGAGGCACCCGCGCCGAGTTGGTGGGCGGAGTTGACCCAGCCGAAGACGATCGGGCCGTCCTCGCCGTAGACGCGGTCGCTGAGGGCGATGACCGGGGGGACGGTGGCGACGTCGACGAGGCCGTAGACCACGACGAAGGCGATCATCGTCGGGGTGACGGTGGACGAGAACACCATCGGCAGCGCCAGCAGGGTGAGCGCGCGGACCGCGAAGTACGCGGACAGCAGCCGGCTCGGGTCGAAGCGGTCGGTGAGCCAGCCGGAGAAGACCGCGCCCAGCGCGGAGAACAGGCCGATCAGCGAGAGCAGCGACGCGGCGGCGGTGGCGCGCAAGCCGTGGTCGTGGGCGGCCGGCGCCCAGTTGCTCCACATGATCCCGTTGGTGGAGGCGCCGCACATGACGAACATCCCGGCCAGGACCCAGAACGGCCCGGTGCGCGCGGCGTCGAACAGCACCTTCAGGGCACGCCGCGCCGCCCCCGACACCGGCGGCGGCTTCGGTACGAACTCCGCCGCCCCGTACGGCTTCGCGCCCACGTCCGCCGGGTGGTCGCGCAGCAGCAGGAGCACGAGGGCGGCCACCGCGAGGGCGACGAAGGCCAGCGTCACCACCGGCGGGCGCCAGCCGTGCCGGTCGACGCCCCAGGCGAGCAGCGGGAGGAAGAGGAGCTGGCCGAGGTGGCTGGAGGAGCTCAGCACTCCGGTGACCAGTCCGCGCCGCCGTTCGAACCAGCTGCCGGTGATGCTCGCCGCGAACGTCATGGTGAGGCATCCGCTGCCCAGTCCGATCAACACGCCCCAGTAGGCGGTCAGTTGCCAGGGCCGGGCCATCACGCTGGTGAGCAGCGCGCCCGCCGTGACGAGCAGCAGGGCGCCGACGACCACGCGCCGGATGCCGACCCGGTCCATCAGCGCGGCCGCGAAGGGGGCCGTGAGACCGAACAGCACCATGTTCACCGAGGCGGCGAGGGCGATCTGCCCCCGGTCCCAGGCGTAGCTCTCGTGCAGCGGGGTCACGAGCAGCCCGGGAACGGTGGTGAAGGCCCCGGCGGTGACGATGGCGGCCCCGGCGGCGAGGGCGACGGCCCAGGCGCGGTGGAAACGGGGGCCCGGGGGACCGGCCCTCCCGCACTCGTGGGCCTCGGTCCGCTCGCGCCCCGGAGTGGGTTCAGTGGCGTGCTCGGTGGCGTGCTCGGTGGCGTGCTCGGCGGTGTGCTCGGTGGCGTGCTCGGGGTGTGTCGTCCGGGTCGTCAGCTCAGCCATGGGTCCAGCCTGCTGGGCCGGGGCCGCCCCCACGAGTGGCCAGGTAGACCCGGTGCGCAAGAATGTGGCCATGTCTGTGGCCACACCTGTCTGTGTCCGTCCCACGTCTGTCTTCGCCCGTCCCGGACGCCACCCCGTCGCCGTACTGGCCCGTCAGATGCTCCTGCCCATCGAACTGGGCATCGTGCACCAGCTGTTCGGGCAGGCCAGAGAGGGCGCGACGGCGGAGGGGGAGCCGTTGTACGAGGTTGTCACCTGCGGGCTGCGCGCCGGTGTCACCCGCACGGACGGCGACTTCACGGTCAACGTGCCCCACGGCCCGGAGGCGTTGGCCGAGGCGGACACCGTCATCGTTCTCTCCTCCCATGAGGACTACGTCCAGGACACCCCTGACCTCACCGCCCCGCTCGCGGACGCCCTCGCCCGGATCCGCCCCGGCACCCGGATGGCCTCCATCTGCACCGGCGCCTTCGTCCTCGCCTCCGCCGGACTGCTCGACGGGCACACGGCCACCACGCACTGGCGGTACACCGACCTGTTCGCCCGACTGTTCCCCCGGGTCGAGCTGGACCCGGACGTCCTCTACACCGACGGCGGTGACGTCCTGACCTCGGCCGGCTGCGCCTCCGGCATCGACCTGTGCCTGCACATGATCCGCCGCGACCACGGCACGGCCGTCGCGGGCGACGTGGCCCGCCGCACGGTCGTACCCCCGCACCGCGAGGGCGGCCAGGTCCAGTACGTACGCCGCCCCGTGCCCGCCCTCGCCGCGCCCGCCACCTCCGCCGCCCGCGAATGGGCGCTGCGCCACCTCCACGAGCCCGTCACCCTGGGGCAGTTGGCGGCCCGGGAGGCGATGAGCGTGCGCAACTTCAACCGGCGGTTCCGCGACGAGGTGGGCACGACCCCGATGACCTGGCTCACCCAGCAACGTGTCGAGCGGGCCCGGGAGTTGCTGGAGGAGTCGGACCTCCCGGTCGACCAGATCGCGACCCGCACGGGCCTCGGTACGGCGGCCAACCTGCGCCGACACTTCCAGGAGACCCTGGGCACGTCCCCGAGCGCGTACCGGACGACGTTTCGTGCGACGTGACGTCGAGGGGTGCCCTGCGATGTGACGCCGAGGGGTTGCCCCGCGACGTGACGTCGAGAGTCCCGGTGACACGGCCGCCCACCGGCCGTCACCATCGTGCGATGACCCCCACCGTCGCTCACCTCACCACCCCGGACGGCGTCCGTCTGGCCCACCGCACACACGTCCCGACGCATGCGCACACGCAGGGCCGCACGCTCCTCCTCCTGCACGGCCTCGCCGGCCACCAGGGCGAGTGGGACGACCTCGTCCCCCGGCTCCTGGCGGACGGCCACCGCGTGGTGACGTACGACGCCCGGGGTCACGGCGCGAGCACACGGCGCCCGGCGGACATGAGCCGGGCGGCGTGCGTACGGGACGCGGTGACGGTGATCCGCGAACTGGGCCTGGTGCACCCGGGACAGGCCTCTCTGACCCTCGTGGGCCAGTCCCTCGGCGGCCACACGGCCTTCCTCGCCGCGGCCGCGCACCCGGAACTCGTCGACTCCCTGATCCTGATCGAGGCAGGCCCGGGCGCCCCCGACCCCACCCTCCCCGCCCACATCGCCGCCTGGCTGGACAGCTGGCCCACCCCGTTCGACTCGCCGTCCCGGGCAGCCGAGTTCTTCGGTCACGTCGCCTGGTCCCGCAACCTGGAGCGCCGTGCCGACGGCTGGTATCCCCGTGTGGACCGCGCCACGATGGTCGCCGCGATCGCGGAGGTGGCCGAAACGTCGTACCTGCGCGAGTGGGGCGCCGTCACCTGCCCCGCCCTGGTCGTCCGCGGAGCCAACGGCACCATGCCGGCAGCCGACGCCGCGAGGATGCCGAGCGGTCGTTCCCCGGGCACCCGTACCGACCTCACCGTCGTGGAGGACGCGGGCCACGACGTACACCTGGACCAGCCGCGCCGCCTGCACGCGGCGATGTCCGGATTCCTTAACTCCCTTGCCTGAAAAGGCAGTTGATACGCGCTAACGAGGGCAGGGGGCGTGAGTCAGGTCACAGGCCGGCTGCGGGGGAAGTGGTCCCCGGCCTCCCCTGAGCCTGGCATGCTCATGCATGGCTACTGGGGGGTAACCGCCGCGTGCGCACTGCCGTGAGGGCAGGTGTGCCGCCATGGCCCGCCCTCCGCAGTCTCGTTCTCTCTCCCTCCTGAAGCGCACCCCCCTGTCACCGCTCCCGAGGACCCACGCGTGCACAAGCTCAGAAGACACACCCTGCTGTCAGCGCTGTCGGCGATCACCGTCGCGACCCTGCTGGCCACCGGCTGCTCCACCGAATCCCCCTCCACCGCCGACAAGGCGGCCGCCACGACGGCCGAGTCTCCCGCGTCCGGCGCGGCCGAGGAACAACTCGCCGTCGTCTCCGCCCCGACCGGTGACGCCACCCCCACCGCCGTGGCCGACGCGAACGCGGCCGACCGGGGCAAAGCCGAGAGCTCCGCGCTCAAGGTCGCGTCGTACGACAGGAAGAGCGGCCGGGCGGTGATCGCGGCACCGGCGTCCGGGTCGGACGCCGAACCGTCCGCGACTCCGTCGACGACGGCCTCCGCCTCCCAGGACCCCGACGAGGCCGACACCGGCACCGGCACCGGCACCGACCCCGGCACTAACTCCGGCACCGGAGCAGGCGCGAAGCCGAAGCCGGATCCGAAGCCGGATCCGAAGCCCGCCGTGGCCGTCGGCGACGTCATAGCCAGCGCCCCCGCTCCAGGCGCCCCCGACGGCGTGCTGGCCGAGGTGACGGAGATCGTCGACACGGCGGCGGACGGCGGCACGACCGTCGAGACGGAGCCGGCCGAGCTCAACTCCGTCCTGGGCGAGGGCAAGGCGGACGGCACGGTCCCCGTCGACCCGTCCACCCTGGACGTCGACCCGCTCGTCCAGGGCGTGAAGGTCTCCTGGGCGAAGACCGGCGACCTCACCTTCGGCCCCGAGGGCGCGAAGCTCCCGCTCGGCAGCCTGCGCATCGACGTGGGCGCGGCCGTGGAGACCGCGCCGGACGCCCCCGCCTCGGCGGCGGCCTCGGTCGAGGGCTTCGTCCAACTCGCCCCCGAGGTCGCCTTCTCGTACGACGGCTCAGGCTCCGGCACGGGCTCGTCGCCGGGCGGCGCGTTCCTGGGGCTGACCGGCGACTGGGCCTCCCAGTGGTCGCTGAAGGGCCGCGCGGCCGGCTCGACCGACGGCAAGCCGATCCGTATCCCCTTCGCCGAACTGCACGCCGATCCCGTCATCCAGGTCGGCCCCGTCCCGATCGTCGTCAACCTGGACCTCGTCTGCTACTTCCAGGTGGACGCCGACGGCCGCGTCACGGTCGACGTCGAGCAGGACCTCAAGGGCGACTTCCGCGTCGGCGGCAACTTCACCTGGGCCAAGGGCTGGCAGGGCGTGAGCGAGTCCCACATGAGCGGAGAGCCCCTGAAGACGACGGTCACGGCCGTCGGCGACGTCAAGGCCGCGATGGGCGCGGAGGCGACGGTCGGTCTCTACGGCACGGTCGGCGTCACCGCCGACATCGCCCCGTACTTCCGCGCCGAGGCCGACGCGACCGCCGAGGGTTCGGCGAGCGGCACGGGTTCGGCGAAGGGCTCCTGGGCCCTGTACGGCGGCCTCGACCTCACCGGAACCCTGAACCTCCAACTCTCCATCTTCGGCACACCGATCTTCCAGAAGAAGATCCCGCTGGGCGCCCTGCACGAGGAGTGGCTCCTGACGAAGGGCGAGGCGAAGACGCCGTAGGGCGCACCCTGTCACCCGTGTGTACCGCAGGCCCTGCTCTCCTCCCGCGGGGCAGGGCAGGGCAGGGCCTGCGGCTCGAACTGCGGAGGCCGAAGGAAGCGCGGCGGCTGCGCGGAGGCCAAAGGAACCTCGAAGGCTGAAGGAGCCGCGGAGGCCGAAGGAACCGCGGAGGCCGAAGGAACCGCGAAGGGCGACGGGAGAGAATCCCCTGCATGGGGACCACGAAACTCACCGCCCGCGCCCTCAACCGCGCGACACTCGCCCGCCAACTCCTCCTCAACCGAGCCGAGTTGGACGTGCCGACGGCGATACGACACATCGTGGCTCTCCAGGCCCAGCACCCGGCGTCCCCGTACATCGCCCTTTGGAACCGCCTGTCGCCCTTCGACCCCACCACCCTGGACGCGGCGCTCACCGACCACCGCCTCGTCCGGGCGACCTTGATGCGGATCACGGTCCACACCGTCCACGCGGACGACTACACCCCGTTCCGCGAGGCGATGGAACCCACCCTGCGAGGCTCCCGCCTGGGCGACCCCCGTTTCCGCGCCTCCGGCCTGACAGCCGCCGACGTCGACGCCTTCCTCCCGCCCCTCCTCGACCACGCCGACCGCACCGTGCGCACGGCCGCCGAACTCCGAACCTGGCTGGAGGACCACCTCGGCTACGCCACCACCCCGGACACCGGCGCCCACCGCATGCTCCGCCACTACGCGCCCCTGTGGCACGCCCCCACCGGCGGCCCCTGGTCCTTCGACACCCGCCAGTCCTACGTCGCGGCGTCCCCTCGCCCGTCCCTCACCGACCCGGACGCGGCCGCCGAGGGCCTACGCACCCTCATCCGCCGCTACCTCCAGGGCTTCGGCCCGGCGACGATCGCGGACATGGCCCAGTTCGCGCTGATCCCACAGCGCCGCATCAAAGCGGCACTGGCCGCCATGCCGGAGGAACTCGAAACCCTGCAAGCAACCGACACCGGCCAGACCCTGTACGACATCCCGGGCGCCCCACGCCCCCTGGAGGACACCCCTGCCCCACCCCGCCTGATGGCCATGTGGGACAGCACGCTCCTGGCCTACGCCGACCGGGGCCGCCTCCTCCCACCCGAGTACCGCAAGTACGTGACCCGCATGAACGGCGACGTCCTCCCCACCCTCCTGGTGGACGGCCACGTCGCCGGCATCTGGCGCCCCCAGGCCGACTCCATCGAGGCCACGGCCTTCCACCCCCTCCCCACCGAGACCTGGAATGCCCTCACAGAGGAGGCCACGGCCCTGCACGCCTTCCTCACGACCCGCTCGGATCCCACCCCCTACCGCCGCTACGACCACTGGTGGACCAAGCCACTCCCGACGACCTCGGAAACCCGCTTGCTCCCCACCGATTGAGGTCACATCCTCGACGGAACCACGGAGCGCAGGACCGGCAAACCAACGCACCCGCCCTGTTCTCCCGCTCGAACCGTCGACCTGAGGATGTCCTGGATGACCGACCACCGGCCGCCCCCGTCCGCACTCCCACCCGCGGAACTGGCCGGCTGGGTACAAGGCCAACTCAATAGGGGCATGGAGTGGTCGGAAATACGCCGCGCGCGTTTCCGCCGCTTCGCCACCCTCATCAAACTGCTGTCCCTGGCCTTCTCCGTCGCCTCGACAGTGATCCTGGGCATCCAAGACCTGGACTTCTGGGCCAGCCTGGCATTTTCCCTGGGCGCGGTAGGCGTGGCCATCAGCGCGGTCGAGCCCTTCTTCAACTGGCGTGCCCGCTGGGTCCTGATGGAGGAATCGGAGGTCAGGCTGCGCCGCATCCGAGACGAACTGGAGTACTTCCTGGCCAGGACACCGCCGGAGGCGATCCGTTTCGAAGACGTCGACCCGTACTTCCAACGCTCCCAAGAGGTACGGACCGACATCAGCCGCAGATGGCTGGACCAACGCCACCCTGACCAGCGCGGCATGTGACGACACCACCCGTGCCGCTGGGACTCTGTCTACGACCGGACGAGTTCCCTGGCTCTCGGCGCTTAGATACCGGACTTCTGAATGGCCGCAATGAAGTCAGACCAGGCTCTGTCGCTGAAGGCCAGCCAGGGCAGGGTCTGGTCCTTGCTGTCCCGTACGGCAGCACCATTTAGTCCGAAAGCGGTCTCCACGCACTCGGTTCCACTCCCTCCGCTGTAGGAGGACTTGAACCACTGGCGCTCGGACCGTATCGGCATCACGACTCCCGGCTTATGCGGTGGATCAGCTGCGTCGAGGCCCCAAGATCGAGGGCTTGGGCTTTGAGGTACTGGAACGCCAACCTATACCGCTCCAGTTCCTGCGGCTTTTCCATGAAGAGGCCACCGCCGATCAAGTCCACGTAGACGACATCGAGGTCGGGACTCTGACCGGCCAAGATGAGGAAGCTGCCAACGGCCGGTGCGTGGGCTCCTGTTGAGAAGGGCAGTACCTGGATGGTGATGTGCGGGAGCTCTGCCATCCTCAGCAGGTGGCGAAGTTGATCGCCCATGACTTTGGGCCCGCCAACGGCTCGTCGCAGTGTGGCTTCGTCGATCACGCACCAGATGTGCGGTGGCTCTTCGCGCTGAAGGAGCTCCTGTCTCTTCATGCGAATGTCGACCATGTGTTGCACTTCCCGCTCAGGGCACTGCTTCTCTGAGGCCCTGTGGACGGCCTCGGCATAGTCCCGTGTCTGGAGTAGGCCCGGAACGAACATGCAGGCGTAGTGATCCTCCCGCAGTACCTCGTTCTCCAGAGTGAGCATGAGGTTCATGGAGTCGGGGATGGGGTCGGCTAGTGATCTCCACCAGCCTTGGATCTTGGCTGCTTTGGCGAGTTCGACCAGCGCGAGACGCTCGCCTTCGGGCGTGTCGTACTCGCGGCAAAGGGCGTCCACGGTAGGCCACTTGACCGCGCCTTCCTTGGTCTCGTAGCGGCTCAGCGTTGCCTTAGAGATGCCGACGCGGGCGCCCGCCTCCTCAAGGGTGAGCCCTTTGAGTTCGCGCAGGCGGCGCAGGTCGGCGCCCAACTGGCGTCTGCGGGTGGTGGGGCCAACTGCCATGCTCTGGGCCTTTCAACTCGAACCGTCAGATCCTGGGGCTTCCTCGCCTGTCTTCGCAACGCGATGCGCGCCGGGGGCGTGCGGAGCGTAGGTGTGCTCCCAGCAGTGGGAAATGAGAGTTCCATTTCGAGAGTTCCACTGCAACTCTCTGTGTGCAGGTGAACGCACAGTGTCAGTCGTGCGTGAGTAGGGGAGTGGAAAGATGGAATGCATCGCGGGAGTGCTGAGGAAGCCTTGGAGCCTGCCCTTCGTGGCCGAGCCACAAGGGGTGGCGGCCATCCGTCGGCTCATGCGGATCCACTTGGGTCTCTGGGGTCTGCATGAGGTCATTGAGCCTGCCCAACTCTGCGTCAGTGAGCTGGTCTCCAACGTCATTAACCATGTCGGTGTGGGCACCCCCACCACCCTCGCGGTCTCCATGAACGGAACCCGTCTACGGATCGAAGTACGTGACCCTGACGCTCGGACTCTGCCCACGCTTTCTAACGGTGCCTGCGGCGATAGCGAGGCTGAGACCGGTAGAGGCATGGAACTGGTCGACGCCGTCGCCGTGCGGTGGGGCGTTCAGCCTCACGCGGACTGGAAGGTGACCTGGTGCGAGCTGGCGACAGGGCTGACCTCCGACAGCGGTCATACGGGAGGCCTGCCCGTCAGTCGTGCAGAGGCGATTCTCGGGCTGTATGGCCCTGCACAACTGCCGCGGGCGGCCGTGCCCGGCGCTCTTGCTAGGGCTATCGCCGAAGAAACGGTCAGTGCCCTCATCGCCGACCTGCTGCACTGGGTGAGGGCCCACGGGCGCGACGCGGATGACGTACTTGATCGGGCGCAGAGCCGCTTCGAGGCGGAGATGTCGGGGCCGGGCATGCCGCCTTCGTAGGCGAGCCCGTCGCAGAGCACCCATCGCCTGGGCGGGCCACAGGCAATCACCGTGTGCGCGATCCACTAGCCGCCGGTGAGCGCTGAGTATGTCCATACGTCAGCTGGCAGTTCGTGCTTCAAGCGCCAGGTAATCGCCATGGGCTTGCTGCCGGTGTGCTCCTCGTAGGTAGCCGGCCCAAGGAGCATCCAGGGGTGTGCCTTGCCGATGTCGGTGTCCTTGTACCGCCGCATGAACAGCAACACATGGCTGCCCTCTTGCGCATGGTGCTGATAGCGCAAGCCCGTGCGGGAGCTTTCGGCAGTCGCGTTCTGGGACTCCCAGTGGAAGAGCTTGGGGCTCAAGGCGAAGTCCTTGTACCGGACTGTGGGGGAGAAGTCCTTCTCGTTCTTCTCCAGGGTGATCAGCAGGGCATCGGTTTTGAGGTCTTCCACCCACTGCACGCCTTGCGCGAATGACCTGGGCATCTGGCCACCGAAGCGAGCCACGCCTAGCGCGGCCAGTATCTCTGAACGGTTGTACGAGCTATGGACTTTCAAGGGAATGTGGCGGTGTGGGCCCGACAGGGAGATGGGGAAGTGGTCGTACTGCTCCATGACGTACGCCAGGAGCTGGCGCAACTCATCGCGGACTGCCCACTGGGAGCGAAGGGAGTCAAGGCCCTCCTGGAATCTCGTGAAGCCCCCTGCGTTGTCCCAAAGGTTGAAGAAGAGCATGCGGGCGTATGCCTGATCGCTTGGCGCCAGACTGTCGTACGCCGGGGCGTCATCGGCAAGAAGCCGCAGATAGGCATTGGCCCGATCGTGGTCGTCCACGTGGAGGAAGGCATGGATTCGCTTGAGGAGTGCCGCCTCCCCTGCTGGAGCCGGTTCTTCGAGTGCACCGGTCTTACGCAGGACCGTGGTCCAGGAGTTGTCGCTCTTGTAGAGCTCTTTGATTTCGCGGCGACTCTCGCGGAGGTAGTCCGCGAGACGGGGAGTGCGGTAGTCCTTGACCTCCTTCACCAACGTCTTTACTGTGGCGCCCAGTTGGTTGCGGATGTTGCCCAAGACGAGGTCCTTGGACTTGCCTTCCAGAATGATCTGGCAACCCGAAGGTAGCTGAGGGAAGTCGCGCTCCATATGGTCGACTAGTCGGCTACGGGAGAGGTTCGTCAGAGCGCGGAATTGCTCCTCGAAACGGAACTCCGCCCTGTGCTGACCGATGAAGTCGAGCACGGTCAGGACTGGTTTGGTCTCCGTACGGCGTAGGCCTCGTCCCAATTGTTGCAAGAAGAGGGTTGCGCTGCTGGTAGGGCGGAGAAGCAGCAGAGTGTCAACGTCAGGGATGTCGAGGCCCTCGTTGAATAGATCAACAGAGAAGATCACTTGAAGTCTGCCGTCACGGAGGTCGGCCAGGGCGCGCGACCGAACCTCAGCGGGGGTGCTGCTGTCGAGTGCTACGGCTTGGAAGCCGGCCCTGCGGAAGAAGTCGGCCATGAACTCCGCGTGCTTCTTGCCCACGCAGAAACCTAGAGCCCTCATGGCTCCGGGGTTGGAGACCTTGTCTCGAATCTGCTTGACGACGATGCGGGCTCGGGCGGGTGCATCGGTGCCCGTGTAGAGGCTTTCGAGGTCACGGTCGGTGTAGCTGCCCCTCTGCCAGCCGAGGTTGGTCAGGTCTGTTCCATCAGGGATACCGAAGTAGTGGAAGGGGCACAGCAGGTCGTTCTCCAAGGCTTCCCAGAGCCGCATCTCGGCTGCGATGCGGCCGTCGAAGAACTCGCCCTGCACATTGCGTCCATCCATGCGCTCAGGAGTAGCGGTGAGACCGAGGAGTTGCTTCGGCTTGAAGTGGTCAATGACCCGGCGGTACGTGGATGCTGTGGCGTGATGGAACTCGTCGATCACGATGATGTCGAAGTGGTCTGGGGCGAGGTGTTCGAGGCGCTGGTCGGTGAGCGACTGGACGCTGGCAAACACGTGCGTCCACCGACTTGGGTCCTGGCCGCTGTAGAGGAGTTCGCCGAACGAGGCGTCGTCGAGCACTTCACGGTACGTACGCAGGGATTGCTTGAGGATCTCCTTGCGGTGCGCAACGAACAGCAGGCGCGGATTGCGGTCGCCGAGCACTTTGCGCAGGTTCCGGTAGTCCAGTGCTGCCATGACCGTCTTACCTGTTCCGGTCGCTGCCACCAGGAGGTTGCGGCTCCGACCTCGGATCTCACGCTCGATCCGGAGCCTTTCCAACATGTCCTGCTGATGCGGGAACGGGCGCACTTCAAGCCCCGAGAGGCTGATCTTCAGGTCAGCGGTGGGGCCGGTGCCGCTTGCCTGCGATAGCGCCTGGTCGAGGCGTTCGCCATCTGCGTCGGGGTCGTACACCTCGAATGCGCTGTCGTTCCAGTACGCGTCGAAGGTGGACTCGAACTTGTTCAGAACCGCCGGAGTGGCTACCGCAGACAGCCGTACGTTCCATTCCAGGCCGTCGAGCAGCGCCGCCTTGGACAAGTTGGAGCTACCGACGTATGCCGTATCGAAGCCGCTCTTGCGCCGGAAGAGCCAAGCCTTCGCATGCAGTCGCGTTGAGCGGATCTCGTAGTTGACCTTCACCTGCGCACCGAAGTCTCGAACGAGGCGGTCGAGTGCGTGGCGGTCGGTGGCACCGATGTAGGTGGTGGTGATGACGCGGATCGGGACGCCACGTTCCTTGGCTGCACGGAGTGAGTCTTCAAGGACGCGCAGGCCGTACCACTTGACGAACGCGCAGAGCAGATCGATCCGGTCCGCTGTGGCCAACTCAGCGCGCAGCTCACTGCCGAGGCTGGGGTCCTCGGGGGAGTTGGTGATCAGCGCAGTCTCAGAGAGCGGCGTGAGGGGACGGATGGCGTAGACGCCAGGGGCTTCTTGCTCGGCTAGAGCTAGGAGTTGACGAGGTCCGTCTGCGATGAGCTCTGCCGCATCGTGTGGATCCACCCCTGCCGGGGCAGCCATGAGTGACTCGATGATCTGGTTAGCCAGAGCGACTCGCTTGCTCTGAGGGAGCTGGCTGAGCTTGCGTCCAACAGCGTCACCGATGTGTCGAGCGAGTACATGCGGGGACGATTCTTCGCTGACGTCTACTTCGATGGCTTTCCAGCCTCCAGAGCTCAACTGCTCCAGCTGCGCCTGGATGCGCTGGGTGATCAGCTCCTCGTACACACCAGCGGCAGGGTGTGACAGGTCCCCCGGCTGAGCCACGCTGACTCCCTCAGTCTCTCGTCTAGAACCTGCACTGTTGTAACAGCTCCGACTGACAATCGATGGAGATGCGACCCAAGTCAGTCACCAGTCGACGAGTTGGCGATCGCCAGTGGCAATTTAGTTGACGCAAGTGATCGACTTGGGTCCAGTATGGTCGCGTGGGCAACGGACGAAAAATTGGGCACATATCGGGCATTGATCCTGGCGCGGAGTTCCATCGACGCGTGCAGGTGAAGCGAGCCAACCTGCACAGAGACACGGTTCGAGGTATCTCGTGGCTGGCTGATGAGGCGGACGGTAGTGATGTTGCCGATGCCATCGTGTTGCACGGCGGCTACGAGGACGATGAGGACCGTTGGACCTGGGTGCGGTACACGGGAGCCTCGCCTGACGTTGACAAATACAAGGAAAATGGTGTTCCAAAGCTCCGACGAAGTCAATCTTGGGAATACCGGGATAACGCCGCTCTGAAGCGTAGCTTTGAGCGAGGGCACCCCATACGCGTCATTCGTGGCTGGAATGGGGAAGCCAGGTACTCGCCGATCGATTGTTATCGGTACGACGGGCTCTACCGCATCACGCATATTCGCATGGCGTTAGCGAAGTCTCCAGCTCCGGACGGCACGCCCATCGAAGTCTGCCAGTTCGATCTGGAGCGTTTGCCAGAGGAACTTCAGGAGGCGACCACTTTCGAGCGGCAGATCCATAATCTCCTGGAGATGCAGGAAGGGCTTCCGCGGGGCGATTCGAATGCGATCGAGAGTGGATCGGATGGCGAATCTGAGGAGGAAGCGGACGAGGCGGCGCCGGTAGAGGAGAAGTTTCCCGAGAAGCGCTCGACTACGGTGCAGCGGCTGGTCCGCGATGCTGCCGTGCCGAGGAACGTCAAGGCGCTTTATGACGGTGCGTGCCAGGTGTGCGGTCTGCGCTTGGTGGGGCCGAACGGAAAGGTGTACAGCGAAGGTGCTCACATCCAACCCCTTGGCGAACCGCATCGGGGCCCTGATGTGGAGCCGAACGTATTATGTCTGTGTCCCAACTGTCATGTCCGCCTGGATATTGGCGCCATAGTCATTGAGGACGATTGGTCGATTAATGTGCGTGTAGGTGCGGCCGTGGGCGAAGTGCATGCCAAGCTTGCGATGCACCGCATGCATAAGGTACATGTGGACTACATTCGATATCACCGTAAGCATTGGCAAGGGGATTCTGGCGGCAGCGTGAAGTAGGTTATTTAGTTGCCGTAGGGCCACTCGCTTCTTCGGCAGTGTCGCGCTTCCGCGGCCCGCGTCAAGGGCGCTGCGCGTCGCCTTCGGCGATGGCCCTTCGGGCCACCCTTGACCCGGGCCGCTCCAGCGCGGGGGAGAAGCGAGCGAGCGGCCCGGAAGGGTGGTGGTCCGGCCGAGTTCAGGTGGAGGGCTACCGGATCGTGGGGCGGGGTTCGGGGCGCGGTCCCGTCTCGCAAGCACGCCGGGTCGGCTCAGCGGCTTGCGGAGAGTGGTGGGGGTCCGGTTCCGACCGTGGTGAGGTTCGCGGCTACTCGCCGTGGCACGTCTCGTACGGCTTGTCCGAGCCGCACCAGCACGCCGTTCCCCTCTGTGGGGGCCAGGAGACCGCCAATCCTCGGGCCGCCAGCGTCGTCGCGTACTGCGGCAGCAGGGTCGCGTCGGCCGGGGACGAGCCCTCCGAAGCCGCGAACGCCTCGTAGGACGGGACCGTGCCCGTGACGATGCCCAGGTTCGGGGTGCCCGAGGAGGAGAGTTCCCGGAGGGAGGCCTCTATCGTCGCCAGGTGTTCCTCGTGGGACGGGTACTCGGCGGTCAGGCCGGGGTAGGCCGACACGAGTTCCGACAGTTCGGCCGCCGGCCAGTGCAGGACCGCTACCGGGAACGGGCGGGAGAGGGCCTCTCGGTAGGCGCCCAGTTCCGCTCGTAGGCGGGAGATCTCGGCCTGGAGTTCCGCCGGGTTGTCCGAGCCCAGGGACCAGACGCGTTTCGGGTCGTGGAGTTCGTCCAGGGAGATCGACGACGAGTGGAGGGTGTCCGCCACGGCGTCCCAGTTGTCGTGCGTCGCGCCCAGCATGCGGCGCACCCGGTGGCGGCCGAAGAGCAGGGGGCGCGTGGCGTACGGGGGCTCCGGGACGTCCGTCAGGAGGAGGGTCACGGCTGACGTGAAGGTGTCCTGGGCCGCTTCGAGTTCGTCGTGGGCCTCCAGGGCCTCCGCCACGATCACCCAGGGGGCCGGGTCGCGCGGGGCGGCCGCGCGGACTCCGTCGATGATCGCGCGGGCCTCGGCCTCGTGGCCGTACTCCCAGAGGTTGGCGGCCTTGAGGGCTCGTACCAGGTGAGGGTTGTCGAGAGGGGCGGACGACGACAGCAGGCGGTCGTAGAGGGCTGTCGCGGTGGGGCGGTCGCCGGCCAGTTCCCGGTGGGCCGCGGCCTGCAGGAGCAGGTGCTCGGCGTCCTCCGGGTAGAGGTCGGCGGTCCGCTCCAGGCGTGCCGCTTCGGCGGTGTGGTCGACGTTCTCGGCAGGCGTGTCGGGGCGCATGGACGACACCGTACTGCCGATGGGGGGGAGGGAGGGGGGTGGAGGTGAGGCGCGGGGAGAGGTGGGAGGGGGCAGGGCCGGGGCGCGCCCCCTCCCACCTCCGCCTTCGGTGGCCCACCTCCGCCTTCGGTGGCCCACCTCCGCGTTCGGTGGCCTCCGGCTTCGGCCGCCCTAGATCGTCACCCCGTCGATCTGCAGCGTCTGCACCGCCCCCGCCGCGAACGGCACCGCCACCGACTTGCCGTTCAGCCGCGTGTCCGAGTACGCGCGGTAGCGGTCGGTGCCGCCCGAGGTGTGGGTGTTCCAGCGGGGGACCAGGCCGTTCGTGCCGCCGGTCACCGTCGTGAAGCCCGAGAGGTTGAAGGTGAAGGTCTGGGCGGTGGTGGCGGTGTTGATCGCCACGATCACCAGGCGCTTCGCCGCCGCGTCGTACGCCGCCGCCGTGTAGCTGGAGCCCGCGTCCAGGATCGTCATGCCCGGGCGGATGTGGCGGCTGAACTGGGCCATCACGTAGTACTTCGTCTGGACCGTGGTCGGCTGGAGCGTGTTCTCGTCGTAGGCGATCATCGCCCAGCCCGCTGTCGGGTCCATGACCTGCCAGTAGACCCAGGCCGTGGGGTGCAGCCAGCGGAAGTCGTAACAGAGGTTGCGTGCGAGGGTCCAGCCCGAGCCGTCGCTGTCGCCCGTCTCCGAGTTCCAGAGCTTCTTGCCGGCGGTGGTGACCACGTCCGTGTAGAGGAGGTCGCGGCGGCCGTTCGCGCCCTGGTAGCCGTGCACGTTCACCTGGCTGACCAGGGATTTCGTGGAGGCGTTGAAGGAGTTCCACGTCGAGCGGGCCGTGTCGTAGTTCGTCTCGTCGGAGGCCGCGATGCGGACCGACGTCAGGCCGCGCGCGTCCAACTCGCTGCGCATGTACGGGAGTACGGCCGCCTGGACCGCCGGGTCCATGTGGCAGCCCTCCTGGGTGCCGGTCGCCGTCCACCAGGAGGCCGCCGGCTCGTTGAAGGGGTCGACCGTCGCGAAGTTCACGCCCCAGTTGTTCTTCGCGTACAGGGCCGTCGCCGCCAGGTGTGAGGCGTGCTGGCGGTAGTTCCAGGTCTGCAGGTTGTTGCCGCCGCCGGAGGCGCCCGAGGGGTTGTGGTTGGAGCACATCCACCACATCGGGGAGTTCGCGAAGAGCTCGGTGGTGGCGCCTCGGGCCACCGCCTTCGTCAGGGCCGCGCGCTGGTTGGCGTCCGCCGTCCAGTCCCAGGCCGAGGAGGTCGGGTTCTCGTTGGTGTAGTCCTGCCAGAAGCCCTCGATCTGCTTGAAGGCGGGGATGTTGGGGGACTTCACCATCGACTCGCCGTTGATGGAGTTCCAGCTGCACGCGCCGAGGTTGTAGCGGGCGATGTTCATGCCCAGGCCGGGGAGGGCCGTGCCGTTGTACGTCGTCGTCTTGGTGGTGAACCACAGGTCGGCGAAGTCGTCCCGGGCGCCGAAGACATTGGCCCACCAGGCGAGCGAGGTGCCCCAGCCCTCCCAGGTGCCGTACTTGGTGGCCGGGTTGATGGCGATCGTCGCGTCCGCGCTCGCCGTGCCCGTGCCGAGGGCGGTGCCGACGACCGCGCCGCCGGCCGCCGCCAGGAGCGCTCTGCGGCCGAAGGAGGGCGAGTGCCCCGCGGTCCTGTCGGGTGTCGGGGACTCCGCTGTCGGTCTCTGTCGGTCGTTCGTGGGGTCGGGGGATGCGGTCATGTCAGCTCCGGGGGATGCGGGTGACGAGGGGAGGGAAGGAAACGGACGGGGATCCGTCGCCTTCCGGACTGCTGAGTGGGGACATCGGAAGAGTCAGGGGTGAAAGGTGATGTTGTCGAGAGGTGTGACAGCGCTTTCTGCTATTTCTTCCAACGGTTGTGAGAAGGGGAGATGAAAGTCCCGTCCCGGCCGGCCCCCGGGTCGCTGTCGGGCCGGGCCCGCCCTCTCTGGATCGCCGCCGAGTGCGCCGTCACCCTCGGGCTCGTCCTCCTCCTCTTCGTCGCCCATCAGCTGTGGTGGACCAACCGGCAGGCCCAGGAAGGGGCGGCCCGGGAGGTGGCCGCGCTGGAGCGGGCATGGGCGCACGGGGGTGCCGAGAGCCCGGCTCGCGCCCAGGCGTACGCCGTGCTCGTCATCCCCCGACTCCACCTCCGGGCGCCCGTCGCCGAAGGGGTCGGGCGGGCCGAGGTCCTCGACAAGGGGTATGTCGGGCAGTACCCGGGGACCGCTCGCCCGGGGCGGCCGGGGAACCTGGCCCTCGCCGGGCACCGCACCACCCACGGCGAGCCCTTCCGCCACCTCGACCGGCTCGCGCACGGCGACGAGGTCCGCGTCGAGACGCGGGACGCCGTCCACACGTACGTCGTCGACCGCACGCTCCCGCAGACCGCGCCCGGCGACGGCGGGGTCCTGCGGCCCGTGCCGCGCAGCGACGTGCGGCCGTCGTACGGGTATCGCGAGCGCGGCCGCTACCTCACGCTCACCACCTGCACGCCCGCGTACACCTCCACGTACCGGCTCGTGGTGTGGGGGAAGCTGCGCTCCGTGCGCCTCAGATGAGAGCATGTGTGCGAGGGTCGTTCTGGAGTCGTGCGAAGTCGTCCGAAGCCGTCCGAAGTCGTTCGAGGGGAGGAGCCGTGATCGCCGTGATCCGTCGCTGGGCCGGTCTTCGCCCCGCCGCGATGCTGCTGCTGCTCCTCTTCGAGGTCGCCGTCCTCGACTCCGGCACGCTTTCCGCCGCCGTCGCCTTCGCCGCGACCGCCGCGGCCGGTTCCGCGTTCGCCGCCTGCGCGCTGATCGCCTCGCGCTGCGCGCCCGTCGTACCCCGTACGCGCGTCCGTACGGCCATCCGGGACCGTGAGCGCCGTACGGCGTTCCTGCCCCAACGCGATCCCGACGCACGCGGGCGTACGCGCCCCCGCGCGCCCGGACGTGCCCTCCTGACGGCCACCGCGTAGGGCACGCCGAGCTTCACTTCCTCCGGCTGAGAGCTCCGGACCAGGGACCCGCTGTCCCTGGCCGAGGGCTGTGCCCCGCACGCGGGCCGTCGCGCCGAGTCCGGTCATCCGACCACCGCTCCCCGGCACGACGAGACCCCTGGAGGGCTCACACCCATGTCCGTTTTCGCCGACCTTGTCGCGCACCTCGCCGATCTGCTCCAGCCGCTGTTCCACGCCTCCGCGACCGCCTTCGCGATCGTCCTGTTCACGGCGCTCGTACGCCTGCTCGTGCACCCCCTGTCGCGGGCGGCGGCGCGCGGGCAGCGGGCACGGGTCGCGTTGCAGCCGCAGATCGCGGAGCTGCGGAAGAAGCACGCGAAGAACCCCGAGAAACTGCAGAAGGCGCTGCTGGAGCTGCACACGAAGGAGAAGGTGTCGCCGCTGTCCGGCTGCCTGCCCAGCCTCTGCCAGCTGCCGGCCTTCTTCCTCCTCTACCACCTGTTCTCCAACACCACGATCGGCGGCGAGGCCAACGCCCTCCTCACCCACCGGCTCTTCGCGGCCCCGCTCGGCGACCGCTGGGCCGACGCGCTGGGCGAGGGCGGGATGTTCGGGCCGCAGGGGCTCGTCTACGTGGGGCTGTTCGTGCTCGTCGCCGCCGTCGCGACCTTCAACTTCTGGCGTACGAAGCGGATGATGGCGGCGGGTGCGGCGGGCATGCCGGCCGTGTCGGACGAGCAGGTGCCCGGGATGGCGGCCGGGATGGGGGCCGTGGCCAAGTTCATGCCGTTCATGTCCTTCTTCACGCTGGTCAGCGTGGCGGTGGTGCCGCTGGCGGCCGCGTTGTACGTGGTGACCAGTACGACGTGGAGTGCGGTGGAGCGGGCGCTGCTGTATCCGCTGCCTTCCGCCGCTGCCGATGCCGCCGCCGGTACGTCCACGGCGGCGGCCACGCGGTAGGCCGCCGGCCCGGGTGGGCCGCCGGCCCGGGTGGGCCGCCGGCCCGGGTGGGCCGCCCGCCCGGGTGGGAGGTCGGCCCGGGTGGGACGTCGGGCGGGCGGTCCAGTCCGTGAACCGGGTCTTGCGGAGTGGACCGTTGACCTTGGACGATCGACCAGTCCTCCGATGGCTGCACCCATCGGTCGGGCGCGGTGGACGATCGAGGGAGATGGCGACCATGAAGCTGCTGCGAGTCGGTACGGCGGGTGCGGAGCGGCCCGCGCTGCTCGACGCCGACGGGGTCCTGCGGGACCTGTCGGGGATCGTGCCCGACATCGACGGCGCGCTGCTCGCGGACGAGGCGGCGCTCGGGCGGGTGCGGGAGGCGGCCGAGGGCGGCGCGCTGCCCGTCCTGGACGCGGCGGGGCTGCGGATCGGGCCGCCACTCGCCCGGATCGGCAAGATCGTCTGCATCGGGCTCAACTACCACGACCACGCGCGCGAGACGGGGGCCGAGCCGCCCGCCGAGCCGGTGATCTTCTTCAAGGCGGCCGACACGGTCGTCGGGCCCCATGACACGGTGCTCGTGCCGCGCGGGTCGACGAAGACCGACTGGGAGGTCGAGCTCGCGATCGTCATCGGGCGGACCGCGCGGTACGTCGAGTCGCGTGAGGCGGCCCTGGAGCATGTCGCCGGGTACGCCGTCTCGCACGACGTGTCCGAGCGGGAGTTCCAGCTGGAACGCGGGGGGACGTGGGACAAGGGCAAGAACTGCGAGACCTTCAACCCGTTGGGCCCGTGGCTGGTGACCGCCGACGAGGTGCCGGATCCGCAGAAGCTGGGGCTTCGGCTGTGGGTCAACGGGGAGCTGAAGCAGGACGGCACGACCGGGGAGCAGATCTTCGCGGTGAGTGAAGTCGTGCGGTACGTCAGTCAGTTCATGACGCTGTATCCCGGGGACGTCATCAATACGGGGACGCCGGCGGGGGTGGCTCTGGGGGAGCCCGAGCCGAAGCCGTTCCTGAAGGCCGGGGATGTGGTGGAGCTGGAGATCGACGGGCTCGGGCGGCAGCGGCAGGAGTTTGTGGGGGCGTAGGCGCTCCGCTGAGGGCCGGGTGCCCAAGGGGCGCGGGGCTGCTGTTTGTTGGCGACCGCGGGTGCGTCGTGGCTTGTCGCGCAGTTCCCCGCGCCCCTCAGGGCGCGGGGGACCCGGCAGTTGTCAGGCGCCCTTGAATCGGGTCAGGGCCTCCACCACCATCGCGTGGTCCTCCAGTTGGGGGAGGCCCGAGACCGTCACCGTGCCGATCACGCCTGCTCCCTCGACCGTCAGGGGGAAGGAACCGCCGTGCGCGGCGTACCGGTCGGGGTCCAGGCGGGAGGAGTCCTCGAAGGTCGTGCCCTTGGCGCGGAAGCGGGCGCCGACGAGGTACGACGAGGCGGCGTAGCGCTCCACGACCCGGCGTTTGCGGTCGATCCAGGCATCGTTGTCCTGGGTCGAGCCGGGGAGGGCGGCGTGGAAGAGCTGTTGGGGGCCGCGGTGGATGTCGATGGCGACGGGGGCGTTCCGCTCGCGAGCCAGCTCCACGAGCAGTGAGCCCAGGGTCCAGGCGTCCTCGTGGGTGAAGCGGGGGAGCACCAAGTCGCGCTCCTGGGCTTCGAGTTCCTCGATGGTGGGGGCGGCCGGGGTGGCGTTCGTCGTGGGGGTGGCGTCGTCGGTCGTCACAGCTGCACCGCCACGCCCTCGGCCGCCGACTTCCGGGCCGCTTCCAGTACGTCGAGTGCGGCTGCGGCCTCGTACGCCGTGACCGGGTTGTCGCCGGTGCCACGCAGGGCGGCGGCAACGGCCGTGTAGTACGCGGGGTAGTCGCCGGGGAGGGTCGGTACGGGGCGGCCGCCGCCGGTGAGGGGGGAGTCGCCGGCGCCGACGTGGCCCCACTGGTCCTCGGGCTCCCGGCCCCAGGCGGCGCCGGGGGTGGGGCGCTCGCCCTCGCGGAGGGCCGCTTCCTGCGGGTCGAGGCCGTACTTGACGTAACCCGCCTCGGAGCCCAGCACGCGGAAGCGCGGGCCGAGTTGGGGGGTGACGGCGGAGGCGTAGAAGTGGGAGCGGACGCCGTTCGCGTGCGTCACGGCGATGAAGGTGTCGTCGTCGGTCTCGGCGCCGGGGCGGCGGAGGTCGGACTCGGCGTACACCAGGGTGGCGGGGCCGAAGAGGGTGAGGGCCTGGTCCACGACGTGGCTGCCCAGGTCGTAGAGGAGACCTCCGATCTCTGCGGGGTCGCCGGACTCGCGCCAGCCGCCCTTGAGTTGCGGGCGCCAGCGTTCGAAGCGGGACTCGAAGCGGCGGACCTCGCCCAGTTCGCCGTCGGCGAGGAGGGCGCGGAGGGTCAGGAAGTCGTTGTCCCAGCGGCGGTTCTGGAAGACGGAGAGGAGCAGGCCGCGCGAGTCCGCGAGGGCGGCCAGCTCACGCGCCTCGGCCGCCGTACCGGCCACGGGCTTGTCGACGACGACCGGGAGTCCCGCCTCCAGGGCGGCGGTGGCGATCGGGACGTGCGTCTTGTTCGGGGAGGCGACGACGACCAGGTCCAGCTCGTCCGCCCGGGCCCACAGCTCGTCCGCCGTGGCCGCGAACCGTACGTCCGGGAACTCGGCGCGGGCCTGTGCCTGGCGCTCCGCGTTCGACGTGACGACCGTGTCGAGGGTCAGGCCCTCCGTCGCGGCGATCAGCGGGGCGTGAAAGACGGAGCCGGCGAGGCCGTAGCCGACGAGGGCGACGCGGAGGGGCCTGTCTGTGCTGGTGCCTGTCATGCCCTCCACTTAAGCAACGCTGTTGCCAAAGTGCAAGCGCGAGGGACAATGGGGGTGTGGACGGCAACGGGATCGGTGACGGGTTCGGCGGCGGGAGTGGGAACGGCGGCGCGAACGGGGGTGGTCTCGGCCGGGGCGGCGGTGTGGCCGGGGTGAATCTGCTCGCGTTGCGCAGTCACAACGGGGCGCTGGTCCTGGATCTGCTGCGCAGGGCCGGGACGGCCGGGATAAGCCGGCTGGAGCTGGCCGAGCGGACCGGACTCACCCCGCAGGCCGTCAGCAAGATCACCGCTCGGTTGCGCGCGGACGGGCTGGTGACGGAGGCGGGGTACCGGGCGTCCACCGGTGGCAAGCCGCGCACCGTCCTGCGGCTCGTGCCCGATGCCGGGCACGCGGTCGGCCTCCACCTCGACCGCGACGAGCTGAGGGCCGTGCTCTGCGATCTGACCGGCGCGGTCGTCGCGCGGCGACGGGCCCCGCTGGACCTGGGGGCCGGGGCGGACAACGTGGTCGAGGGCGCGGCCCGCGAGGTGGAGGCGCTGCTGGTCGGGGCGAGCGAGGGGCGCGGGGCCGTCGCCTCCGCCTCCGCCTCCGCCGGCGAGGCGGCCCCTCAGCTCCCCGTGCTCGGCGTCGGTGTCGCCCTGCCCGGGCCTCTCGATCATCTGCACGGGGTGCTGCACCGGGTCACCGGGTTTCCGGAGTGGGACGGGTTCCCGCTGCGGGCGGCGCTCGCGCGGCGGCTGGGGGTGCCGGTGGTGGTGGACAAGGACACCAACGCGGCGGCCCTGGGGCTCGCGGCGGCCGCCGGCGCGCACGGGTCCTTCGCCTACCTCCACCTCGGTACGGGGCTGGGTGCCGGGCTCGTGATCGACGGGACCGTCCACCGGGGGGCCCGGACCCGGGCCGGGGAGTTCGGGCACCAGGTCGTCCAGTTGGACGGGCCGATGTGCGAGTGCGGGAACCGGGGCTGCGTCGAGGCGTTGTGCCTCGCGGCGGTGGCGCGGGGGGACGTCGAGGAGGCGGCGCGGGTGCTCGGGACGGGGGCCGCGAACCTCGTGGGGCTCCTCGACATCGAGGTCGTGCTGCTGGGCGGGCGCACGATCGAGGCCCAGCCCGAGGTGTTTGTGCGGGGGGTCGGGTTCGTGCTCGATGAGTGGGCTCGGCTGCAGGGGGAGGACCCGGCCGTGCCTGTGCGGGTTGTCGAGGGCGGGGCGTCGGCGGTGGCGGAGGGGGCGGCTCAGCTGCTGCTCGCGCCGTTGTTCGGGCGGGAGGATGGGTGAGGGTGCGGGGGGCGGGCGCGCGGACGCCGTGGGGATCCGTTGGTGGGCGGCTGCGGGTTGTGTGGGGTTGCTCGCGCAGTTCCTCGCGCCCCTGAAAACGTGCCGCTCGCGCGGCTATTAGGTGTACGGCTGCTGCGCTGACGGCTACGGCTACGGCTACGGCGTCGCCACCGGCCTGTCGGAGGGCGCCGGCGCTTCAGCCGGTTCGGCGTCCTCCGTGTCGGCGGCAGCCGTGTAGCACTGGGGGTCCTGGAAGCTCTCCCCCCATTCCGCCATCGCGTCCAGAACCGTGCGCAGTCGCTGCCCGAGCGGTGTGAGCTCGTACTCGACGCGCGGCGGTACCTCCGCGTGGACGGAACGAGTCACGATCCCGTACGCCTCGAACCTCCGCAGACGGCTGGTCAGCGTGTGCGGACTGATCCCGGGCAGCGCGGCGCGCAGTTCGGTGAAGCGGCGCCTGCCGGGCAGCAGCTCCCGCACGACCAGGGTCGCCCATGGCCCTTCCAGTACGGCCAGGAACCGGGCGACCCCGCACTCGGGAAGCGGTGGAACGTTCGTCGTCATACATCGGACACTAGCCCAATGGTGCAGTTGATGTAACCGATGCACCCTGTGCACTAATGGCGTCATGAGCTACGTCATCCACGGCGCCGCGGGCGCCCAGGGCAACCCCCTCCTGTCCCAGCTGAAGACCGCCGGCAAGCCCGTCGTCGCGGTGGGCCGCAAGTCTGGTACCCACCCGGACGGCACCCCGGTCGTCGCGGCCGACTACACCTCCGTCCAGCAGTTGGCGAGCGTCTACGCGGGTGCCGACGGCGTCTTCGTGCACCTGCCCGTCGTCTCGGAGGAGGAGCGGCTGGCTTACGCGCGCAACATCGTCGCCGCCCTCTCCGAGGCGAGGCCCCGTCGGGTGGTGGTCTCCACCAGCGGCGCCCTCATCGACAGCGCCCACCCGCAGCTCCGGGCCCCGGACGACTCCGCCGTTCACACCCTCGTACGCGGCCTGGAGGAGACCGGTCTGTCGTACGCGGTGATCGCTCCCCGGCTCTTCCTCGAGAACCTGCTTCTGCCGCCGATCCTCGACGCCGTGCGCACCGAGGGAGTGCTGCGCTACCCGCCGGCCGCGGACTTCCCCGTCTCCTGGTCGTCGCACCTGGACAACGCCGACGTCGCCGCCGCGCTGTTCGACCGCCCCGACGTCACCGGCACGATCGCCGTGGGACAGCACCCGGGGGTCACGGGTCCCGACCTCGCCCGGGCCTTCACCGACCACCTCGGCCGGCGCGTGTCCTACGAGCCCCTCTCGCCCCAGGCGTTCGGCCACCTGCTCGTCCCCCTGATCGGAGACGCGGGCGCGGCCGCGGTCACCGCACTGTACGAGGGCCTCGCCACCGTGCCGGACCACACCATCAGCGCACACAACAGCGCCCAGCGGCTGCTGGGCCTGACGCCGCGCACCACTGGTCAATGGCTCACGCAGATCGGCCTGTAGCCGACGCGCCCGTCCGCGACAAAGAGAGAACGTGACACCGGAAGTCGTGCACGAACGCTTCACCCGGTGCACCTCTGTCGGGAGACGGGACCCCCGTCACGGCAGCGGCGGCCGTATCGACCTTCTCGATGCGGCCGCCGCTTGCGGTTCGGTGTCGGTGGCACGGTCACGAACCGGTGGGGTCCGGGCGCAGTTGGCTGGTGAGGGTGAGCAAGTCTTCGACGTGGCGTTGTGCGGTGAAGGCACCGTCGCCGACGGTGAACAGGTCGGTGCCGACGAAGTCCACGCGGGCACCGGCTGCCGGGGTGCCGAGGAACGCTGCGCCGGTGTGGGTACCGGTGAACCGCCAGTACAGCAGCGCCTCGTCGGTGCCGACCGGGGTGAGTCGCTCGATGGTGTGCCGGCCGTCGGGAAACGCCGCCGCCAGCGCGGTCAGCAGCATGACGAGGACGTCGCGGTCGCCGGCCTCCTCGCCGAAGCCTGCGGGGCGGTTGTGGTCGCGGAAGTCCTCGGCCAGGTGGGCCCGTACGCGTTCGGGGTCGAACGGACGGGCGTCGACGGCGGCGTAGAAGGAGCGGGCCAGTGCGCCGGCGGCGCTGGGTGAGGTGCCGTCGCTGTGCGGGTCCGGCAGGGTGACGGGCCGGCCCGGGGTGGGCCAGTGCAGGGGGACGCCGGCGGTGTCTAAGGTCTGCCGGGCGTGGCCGCGGTCTTCGGTGTAGTGCGCCCAGCCCTCGGCGTGCACAGCCACCACGAGGGGGGCGCCGAGCAGGCGGCGGGCCTCGACGGCCTGGGCCGCGGTCAGCGACAAGATGCTCGCGCAGACTCTGCGCGAGCTCGAAGCCGGTGGACTGATCACCCGCACCGTGCACGCCAGCCGCCCACCGACGGTGCAGTACGCCCTGACCGACCTCACCCGTGGCGCCACCACCGCACTGCGCCACCTGCACGACTGGGCCGAGCAACACACCAGCGACTACGCCCACCACCGGCATACGCACACACCCCACCCGTAGGTGACAGTCCCCAGCCCCCAACCCCCCAGCCCCCACCCCCCAGCCCCCAACCCCCCGGGGCCCCCTTTCTCGGAGTGGGCCGGCGGCTCCGCTGATCGAGCGGAGATTCGGGCTGATTCCGTGGGGCCGGGGCGTGGCGGGGCTTTCCCGGGCGGGTCGGTGGCATGGTCATGTGTTCATGCGACTGTGTACGTGCCTGACCCTTGCCCTCGCCGCCGCAGCCGCGCCCGTCAGTGGTCCAGCGGCGGCGGCGCCCGCGTCCGTGCCCGTGTTGGACGCGCGGCGACCCAGTTGCGTCGGTGACGACAGCGGCGCCTTCCCCATCCGGACTCGTATCCGCGGCGGCCCCGCCACGTACGTCGCCGGCGGCGGTTTCCACACCTGGGCGGTCGAACTCACCAACACCACCTCCCGGACCTGCGCGAACATCCATCCCGTGGTCGTGCTGGTCGACGACGCGCGCACGCTGAAACGGACACAGCCGCAGCTGGAGTTCTACGACGACGCCGAGGACACCACCTCCCGGCCGGTGACCTTCGAGCGGACCGACGCGGACGAACTGGTCGGGGTTCTCGGCGGGGACGGGGACGGTGGCGGAACCGGATTCACCGTGCCGCCCGGCCGTACCGTCGCCGTCAGGGTCCGCCTCTCCCTCACCTCCGACGCGGCCGTGCCGAACGAGGTCGTGGCGAACGCGGCCGTGGTCGAGCGACGCGGTGACGACGGTGCGTGGGTGGGGGAGTCGAACGACTACCGCTTCCGGATCACCGACGGGGAGGACGGGGAGGAGGCGGAGGAGGGGGAGGGGGTGGAGGCCGACCAGGACGGTGGCGGCGCGGCGAAGGAAGGCGGCGGCGCGGCCGTACCGGACGAGCGGCGGCTGCACCCCGAGGAACTGGCCGCCTCGGGCATGCGTGAGGCCCTCCCGTACGTGACCGGACTCCTGCTCCTGGCCGCCGGCGGCTTCCTGACAGCAACGGTCCGCAGACGAGCCCGCTGACCACACTCCGCCAACCACACTCCGCCAACCACACTCCGTTGCCGTTGCCGTTGCCCGCGCCGACGCCGACGCCGACGCCGACGCCGACGCCGACGCCGACGCCGACGCCGACGCCGACGCCGACGCCGACGCCGACGCCGACGCCGACGCCGACGCCGATGCTCGGGCGGACGCCCACGCCCGCGTCGCTGCCCGCGCCGACGTCGATGGCCGCCGCGCTGCTGCCGCCGCTGACCCCGGCCCTCCACGCCGACCCCGCCGCCCGCGCCGCTCGCGCCGAGGGTGACTCGCCGGCCCACCCCGTCCCACACCCCCGCTGACCTGAAGCGACCGCGGTCTCAGCGGCCAAGATCGGCCTCCTCTTTTCGGCCAGGGCTCACTAGGGTTGGGGCGGACCCGGCCGTACGGATGTACGCACGTACGGCAGGTATCGACAGACGCCGGCAGGAGATCGCACATGGCAGAGCGCAAGCCCATCGAGTCGTGGCTCACCGACATGGACGGGGTGCTCATCCATGAGGGCGTGCCCATCCCCGGCGCCGACGCCTTCATCAAGAAGCTCCGCGAGTCCGGACGCCCCTTCCTCGTGCTCACCAACAACTCCATCTACACGGCCCGCGACCTGCACGCCCGCCTCTCCCGCATGGGCCTGGACGTGCCGGTGGAGAACATCTGGACCTCGGCCCTCGCGACCGCCCAGTTCCTGGACGACCAGCGGCCCGGCGGCACGGCGTACGTCATCGGCGAGGCCGGTCTGACGACGGCGCTGCACGACATCGGGTACGTCCTCACCGACCACCAGCCCGACTACGTCGTCCTCGGCGAGACCCGCACCTACTCCTTCGAGGCCATGACGAAGGCGGTACGGCTGATCAACGGCGGCGCCCGCTTCATCGCCACCAACCCCGACGAGACCGGCCCCTCCACCGAGGGCCCGCTGCCCGCGACCGGCGCCGTGGCCGCGCTGATCACCCAGGCGACCGGGCAGAAGCCGTACTTCGCCGGCAAGCCGAACCCGCTCATGATGCGCACCGGCCTGAACGCGATCGGCGCGCACTCCGAGACCAGCGCGATGATCGGCGACCGCATGGACACCGACGTCCTCGCGGGCATCGAGGCCGGGATGGAGACCTTCCTCGTCCTCACCGGTCTGACCACCCCCGAGCAGATCGAGAAGTTCCCCTACCGCCCCTCCACGGTCGTGAACTCGATCGCGGACCTCGTGGACCGTCTCTGACACTCGGGCTCCGACACTCGGGCGAGGCCGCTGAGTCGCCGCCCGGCCCCGGATAAACCCCCTGGCACCCGTACGGAGCAGCCGGGACGCCTCCCCGGATGCGTCCCGGCGTACGCCGGGGGAGTCTCGGGGTGTCTGGAGGTTCACCATGGGCTCAGTGCGAGTCACTCTCTGTGCCGGGGCGGTGGTCGCGACGGCGTTCGCCGCGTCGGCGCCCCCGGCCCACGCGGCCGACTCGGGGAACGTCTCGGGGAACGTCTCGGTGGTGCCGGCCTCACCGGCCCCCGGCACCGACATTCAGGTGCGGGCCGGCGGCTGCGGCGGGAAGACGGGGGCGGCCACCTCGACCGCGTTCGTCGCCGACGCGCAGCTCACCCAGCTCACCGGCAGGACCCTCGGCACACTCGCCGGGGAGACCCGCGTCCGCTCCTCACTCGGTCCCGGCACCTACGAGGTACGCATCACCTGCGCCGGCAGGGCGGACAAGCTCACGGCGACGATCAGGGTCGGCGACGGGAAGCCCACGAACAAGTTCGGCGACGGGAGGCCCACGACAGCCCCCGGATCCTTGACGACCCTCGGGTCCCTGGCGGGTACCGGCCCCCTTGCGGATACAGGATCCTTGGCGGACACCGGATCCTTGACGGACACCGGATCCTTGACGGACACCGGATCCTTGACGGGCATCGGGTCCCTGGCAGACATCAGCCCCGCGACCGGCACCAGCCCCGCGACCGGTACCAACCCCCCGACCGGCACCAGCCCCCCACCAACCAAAGCACCCCGGCCCGAACCACCCCCGGCGGCCGAGCCCCCCGCCGACCGGCGG
Source organism: Streptomyces sp. SP18BB07 (assembly GCF_036322545.1). NCBI lineage: Bacteria > Bacillati > Actinomycetota > Actinomycetes > Kitasatosporales > Streptomycetaceae > Streptomyces > Streptomyces sp. SP18BB07. The sequence continues at coordinate 57,565 of NZ_JAQYWT010000333.1, read as the reverse complement.
CCCTCCGCGCCCTCCTCCCCGGTCGCGCCCGTCCGTGCGGGCGGCGGTGGAGCGGCGGAGCAACTCGCGTTGGCGGCCGACCCGGTCGACGCGCGGGCCTCCGCCGATCCGGCCAACTCCATGGACGACGCCCGGCACACCGGACCCGGCACCCGCCACGCGGTGGTCGGACTGGTCCTCGCCGGGGTCGCGGCGGTGGCGGTCGTGGCGCGCGGCGCGCGCCGGGGCCGCGGTCGCCGCACGGAATAGGGGGGCGCCATGTCCGGACGGGACTACTCAGACAACGGCGGTGGCGGCGAAGGCGGGTTCGGGGGAGGGGCCGGCGGCGGGACCGGTCGGGTCATCGCCGGAGTCGCGTGGGCCGTACTGCTGCTCGCGCTGTGGCTGTGGGGCCGTGAGGTCACCGATGTACGGCCGGGCACTTCCGCGCCGACCACCGGCGACGTGGCGGCCGTCGGGCGGCCCGCCCAGGCCGAACTGCCGCCCGCCGCCGAGCCGTTGAAGGGTGCGAAGCCGCAGCGGCTGGACATTCCCTCGATGGGCGTGCAGGCGCCGGTCGTGGCGCGCGGCCTCGACCGGGACGGGGCGGTCGAACCGCCGTCCTACGCCCAGCCGGGCGTCGTCGGCTGGTACGCGGGCGGTGCGCGGCCCGGCGCGACGGGCGCCGCGCTGTTCGTCGGGCACGTCGACACCGAGACCCGGCCGGCCGTCTTCTACAAGCTGAGCGCGCTGCGCGTCGGCGACAAGGTCCGGGTGGCCCGCAGCGACGGCCGGATGGCCGAGTTCACCGTGGACGACGTCCAGGTCATCGGCCGCGACGAGTTCGACGCCCGACAGGCCTACGGCGTACGGCAGTCGGGGCGCGCCGAACTCCGACTCGTCACCTGCGGCGGCACGTTCGACAAGGCGAGCCGGACGTACTCGGCCAACGTCGTCGTCAACGCCTATCTGAGCGGCACGGGACCATGACCGGCACGGGACCATGACCGGCGCGGGACTGTGACCGGCGCGGGACTGTGGTCGGCACAGCGGACAGCGGGACTTTGACCGGAAAGAGACCAGCGCCAAGGCCCCGGTGCTACGTGACCCCCGCACCTGCGAAGTCCGCGTGCTCCCGGCCCGGTCGGCGACCCGCTCCCCCCGGGGCCGCCGGCCGGGCCGGTCCTCGACCGCGGGGGCTCGGGTCGCGGGAGTGACCCGGCGCCGACGCGGGAGGTCTGGGTGCGCGGTGCCCACAGAGGGGCGTGACGGGGGCCGTTCGACTGCGACTCTAGAGCGTGGGGGCGTCACCGGCTAGGGGTTGTTTGACGCCAAGTCGACGGCCCGTGACGCTCTGTCAGGGGATCAGGTGGCGGCGGTGCGGGGCGGTTTCGCGTCACGCCTGCCCTGCCGGGGCCGCCCGGTGGGTGGCGACGACCTCGTTGGCGAGGCGGGATTTATGCCAGGATTGGGGCTTACGACACGGTGCACCCAAGGGGGAGTTGGATGTACGGCAGTAGGGGGGCCGGGGTTCGGGCGTCCGTGGCGGTGGTGGGGGTCGCGTTACTGCTCGCCGGTTGTTCCGGGGGGGACGACGGTGACGGGGACAAGGGCCGGGACTCCGGTTCCGGCATCACCCAACAGCCGAACGGCACGGACCCGTTCTGGGTCAATCCGAAGGGGAACGCGGCGGCGCAGGTGGCCGCCTACGAGAAGGCCGGCAAGGATGAGGACGCCAAGCTGATCCGCAGGATCGCCGAGCAGCCGACCGGTGAGTGGATCGGCCCGGAGAACCCGGAGCGGGAGGCCGAGGGCTTCACCGAGGCCGCGGAGAAGGCCGACCGGGACGCCGTCCTCGTCCTCTACAACATCCCGCACCGCGACTGCGGCCAGTACTCCGGCGGTGGCGCGGCCGACGGCGACGCGTACCGGGCGTGGATCGACGGCGTGGCCCGGGGCATCGGGGACCGTCCGGCCACCATCGTCCTGGAGCCCGACGCGGTGCTCCACGTGGTGGACGGCTGTACGCCGGAGGAGTTCCACAAGGAGCGCTACGACCTGCTGAAGGGCGCGATCGAGACGCTGGGCGCGCTGAAGAACACGAAGGTCTACCTGGACGCGGGCAACGCCGGCTGGGGGGACCCCGAGGAGATCTACGACCCCCTCAAGTGGGCGGGCGTAGAACAGGCCGACGGCTTCGCCGTCAACGTCTCGAACTTCTACACCACCGAGGACTCCATCGAGTACGGCAAGCAACTCTCCTCGAAGATCGGGGACAAGCCCTTCGTCATCGACACCAGCCGCAACGGCAACGGCCCCTGGGACGAGGGCGACGAGGACGAGCGCTGGTGCAATCCGCCGGGGCGGGCCCTCGGGGAGTCCCCGACGACGAAGACCGCGGATCCGCTCGTGGACGCGTATCTCTGGGTCAAGCGCCCGGGAGAGTCCGACGGGGAGTGCAAGGGCGGGCCGAAGGCGGGGGAGTGGTGGCCGGAATACGCCCTTGATCTGGCCAAAGCGTCCGGATGACGATGGCGTCCATGAACTTAGGCTTGCCTACGTCAGCCCTTAACGCTGCTGTCATAGACCCGTCACGGATCGTGGGCTAAAGTTTCTTCAAGATCACGGATGGGCGTCGAGGCGCCGGTCCGTGACGCAAGGGCAACACGGTTGCCACCAACGGGGGAAGGGGAAAGGCGTGCATGTCACGCGTGCGGTCGCCGCGCCGAGGGAATGCCGCTCCGGGCCGTCGGGGGCTTCGGTCCGCGAGCAGACGGACGAGCACTTAACACGTGCCGTCGCCCTGCCGGCAGGGCGGGCGGAGCTCCGTCTCCATCGCGGTGACGTCCCCCTGACAAGCCGCTTGCTGTCGGCGACTCCTCTCATCCGGGAAGGCCCCAGTGTCGCCGCCCGGACCGGTTCCTGTCCGTCCGGGCGCTGTCGGGCGCACATCCGACCCTGTCGCACCGGGCCGCTCTCCGGTGCGCCGGGCGCCTTCGACGGCTGAGGCCGCGCCCTTCTGACCTCCGGTCCGGCGGGGTGGGCGGCACAGCACTCCGTCGGCGAACCCCGGATCACCTCCGCGTCACGTCCTCCGATGGCCATGCGCGCAGTTTTGGCATGCCCATGTCCAAAAATGGTTCATGGGCACACCCGTGCCGACACCGCGTCCAGGGTGTCGTAGCCATGCCGCCGGAGGCCGCCATCGCACGCACTCGTACCACCTCCGTCACGTTCGACCCGTTACCGAAGGTGCTCGATGATCTTTCGTCATGCGTATGACCTGGTACTCGACGACCTCTTCCTCGACCTGAGCGGTTTCATCGGCGACGTCGATCTCACGCTCAAGATCGAAGGACTCAACCCCGCGGGATCCATCAAACTGAAGGCAGCCGTGGGCCTGCTGGAGGACCTGGAGAGCCGTGGCGTCCTCAAGCCCGGCGGCCGGGTCATCGAGTCGTCCTCCGGCAACCTCGGTATCGCGCTGAGCTCGGTCTGCGCGGCCCGCGGCTACCAGTTCACCTGTGTCGCGGACCCCAACACCGCGTCCATGAGCCTCCGTCTGATGCGGGCGTACGGCGCCGAGGTCGTCGTCGTCGACCGCAGGGACGCCAACGGCGGCTTCCTGCAGTCCCGTATCGACCACATCCACGCCCGGCTGCGCGAGGACCCGGAGCTGGTGTGGCCCAACCAGTACGCCAACGAGGCCAACCCGCGGGCCCATTACCGGCGCACCGCCCCGGCCCTGCTCAAGGAGAGCGAGGTCGACCTGCTCTTCGTGGGCGCCGGCACCACCGGCACGCTCATGGGCTGCGCCGAGTACTTCCGCGAGTACTCGCCCGGGACCCGGATCGTCGCCGTCGACTCGGTCGGCTCGGTCACCTTCGACTCCCCGCCCGCCCGCAGGCACATCCCCGGTCTGGGCACGAGCCGCCGTCCGGAGATCTTCCGTGACGGCCTCGTCGACGAGGTCGTCATGGTGCCGGAGGCCGAGGCGGTGCGCATGTGCCGACGGCTGGCGACCCAGCGGGGAGTCCTCGCCGGCGGCTCCACCGGGTCGGTGCTCGCCGCCGTCGCGGCCAGGCGCCACGAGATCCCCCCGGGCGCGTCGGTGGTCGCCATCAGCCCGGACCTCGGCGAGCGCTACCTCGACACGATCTACGACGACGCCTGGGTCGACGAGCGCTTCGGCCCCGCCGACGACTGACCACTCCGGCGCCCCACCGAACAACCACTCCGGCGCCCCACCGACCGACCGCTCCAGCGTCTCCCCGTCTCACCGTCTCCCCGTCTCACCGTCTCGCCGCGCAGGGCCCCATCACGTCATCACGTCATTGCGTCATCGCCCCACCGCGCGACCAGTCCAGCAGCAGTTGAAGGAGTCACCATGTTCGAATTTGATGTCGTCGGCGGCCGTACGGTCCAGGACATCGTCCGGGACAGCCGTCAGGACATCGTCCGGGTCGTGCGCGACACCTATCTCGCCCACCACGCCGGGCGTTCCGTGAACCCGGACAGCTACTTCCTCCGCTTCCCCGAGAAGCCGGGGGACCGGATCATCGCCCTGCCCGCCTACCTCGACGGTGAGCGCGAGGTCGCCGGCATCAAGTGGATCGCGAGCTTCCCGGCCAACATCCAGCGCGGCATACCCCGGGCCTCCGCCACGCTCGTCCTGAACGACGCCGAGACCGGCTACCCGTTCGCGCTCCTGGAGGCCTCGCAGATCAGCGCCGCCCGCACGGCCGCGTCGGCCGTCCTCGCGGCGAACGTCCTCGCCGGGGAGCGCAGAGGCGGCCGGCTCGCGGTCGTGGGCGCGGGCATCATCGCGCGCAACATCCTGGAGTTCTTCCACGCCGAGCAGTGGTCGTTCGAACAGGTCGCGGTGCACGACCTGAGCCAGGAGTACGGCAGCGCGCTGGCGGCCCACGCCACCGAGCGGCTGGGGTACCCGGCGTCCTATGCCGGCACCCTCCAGGAGGCCGTGTCCGGCGCCGACCTGGTCGTCTTCGCGACCACGGCCGGGGAGCCGTACGTCCTGGACGCCGACGCCTTCGCCCCCGGGCAGATCGTCCTCAACATCTCCCTGCGGGACATCGGCCCCGAGACCATCGCCGACTCGTACAACGTGCTGGACGACGTCGACCACTGCCTGAAGGCCGACACCTCGCCGCATCTGGCCGAACAGAAGTACGGCAACCGGGACTTCATCACCGGCACCCTCGCCGAGGTGATCAACGGGGAGGCCGTGGTCGGCGCGGACAAGCCGGTCATCTTCTCCCCGTTCGGCCTGGGCGTCCTGGACCTCGCCGTGGGCCTCGAAGTGCACCGCGTGGCCGCCGGGTCCGGCCGCGCCACCGCCATCGCCGACTTCTTCGGGGAGACGGAGCGGTGGTGACGACTTCCTCCCCAACAACTCCCGTGCAGGCAAATGCAGTTCAGCCCGCCTCCGCCGTCCAGGAGGCTCCCGTCGCCGGCACCGTGGGCATCATCGGGCTCGGCTCGCGTGGCGTCGGCGTGCTCGAACGTCTCGTCACCCTCGCCGCGTTGCCGGAGCGGGCGGGGCGGCGGCTCGTGGTCGAGGTGGTCGACCCCGACGGCTCCGGTGTCGGCATCCACGCCGTGGACCAGCCCGACCACCTGCTGCTCAACACCCTCTGCGCGCAGGTGAGCCTCTTCCCCGAGGAGGCGACGGTGGGCGCGTCCGTCGGCGACCGTGGCCCCAATCTCTACGAGTGGGTGTCGGCCCGTGGCCTGAAGGTGGCCGACGACGGTCACACCCTCGGCGCCGAGGGCCGTCCGGTGCGCCCGGACGACTTTCTGCCCCGGCGGGTGCTCGGCGAGTACCTGAGCTGGTTCCTGCGGCGCCTCCTCGACCGCGTCCCCGGCAACGTGGAGATACGGTTCCACCGCGCCACGGCGACCAGACTGTCCGCCGGCCCGGACGACTCGCGACTGATCACCCTGGACACCGGCGAGACCCTGCGGGTGGACACGGTCTTCCTCACCACCGGTCACACCCCGCCGACCGCCCCCGACCCGGAGGCGCCGGGAGCGTCCCGGCGGATCCACGAGATCTACCCGCCCGCCGACGCCTTCGCGGACGTCACCGCGGGCCAGACCCTGGCCCTCGGCGGCACCGGCCTGTCGGCGATGGACGTCCTCGCCACGCTCACCGTCGGCCGGGGCGGCCGCTACGAGGCCGTCGAGGGCGGCCTGCGCTATCTGCCCAGCGGACGGGAACCGAGCATCCTGCTGTTCTCCCGCACCGGCATCCCCTTCCGGGCCCGGCCCACCGACAACCGCACCGGCGGACCGTACCGGCCGGTGGTGTTCACGCCGCAGACCCTGGACCGCCTCCGGGCCGCCGGGGGCGACCGCCCCCTGGACCTGCACGGCGACCTGATCCCCCTCATCCGCGCCGAGATGCGCAGCGCCTTCCATCGTCGCGGCGCCGCCCTCGCCGGGGGAGCCGACGCCGAGCGGACCCTGACGGAGCGGCTGCGCGCGGCGGCGGACGCGGGCACCCTGGACGACGAGTTGACCGCCCTGGACGTCGAACACGCCGAGCGGTTCGGGCACTTCGACCCGCAGGCGCTGCTCTTCCCCGACAGCGCCGAGTTCGACTCCGCCGACGCCTACCGCAAGTGGTACGAGGAGCGGCTGCGGTCGGACCTGGTCGAGGCGCGGCTGGGCCTCGGCGCCAGCCCCACCAAGGCGGGCCTCGAAGTCCTGCGCGACCTGCGCGACGTCGTCCGCCACGCCGTCGACTTCGGTGGCCTGGACGAGAACTCCCACGACGAGTTCTACGGCTCCTTCACCGCCACGCTCAACCGGTCGGTGACCGGCCCGCAGCTCGACCGGCACGAGGAACTCCTCGCCCTGCTGGAGGCCGGCGTCGTCAGCGTGCCCTTCGGTCCCGCGCCGCGCGTCGAGTGGGACGGGACGGTGTGGCGGATCTCCTCCACCCGCCTCGGCACCGGCCACAACGCCCCGGCGGACTGGCTGGCGTACGCCACCTCGGGGCAGCCCGACGTGGAGGCGACCGGCAGCCCGCTGCTGGCCGACCTCGTGGCGAGCGGGCGTATCCGCAGGCACCGCCCGGGGGCCCTCAGCAGCCGGGGCGCCGACATCACGGCGGACCAGCATCCCGTCGCCGCCGACGGCCGGCCCGACCGGAAGGTCCGCGTCCTCGGCCCGCTCTGCGAGGGGGCCACCTTCTACAACCACTACGTCCCGTCGCCCGGCGGCCCCAACCGCGCGCTGGCGGACGCCCACCGGTGCGTCACCGCCGTACTGGCCGAACTCGACGCCGCCACCGGGGCGGAGACCGTGACCGAGACCGCGACCGCGACCACCAGGAGTCCCGTACTGTGACCCTCATCGTCCCCACCCCGATCGACGCCGTCGACCGGCTCGCCGCCGAAGGCATCACCGTCACCGTCGAGCCACGCGACGCCGCCCCCGCCACCCCGGCCGTCGAACTGGCGCTCCTCAACCTGATGCCGGACAAGCCGGTCACCGAGACCCAGGTGCTGCGGCAGCTGTCCGGTGCCGGGCTCCCCGTACGCGTCACCCTGCTGCGCCCCCGGGACCATGTCTCCAGGAGCACGCCGGAGGCGTACCTCAAGGAGCACTACCTGACGCACGAGGACGTCGCCGACCGTCGGTTCGACGCCCTGATCGTGACCGGCGCCGCCGTCGAACTCCTCCCCTTCGAGGAGGTCACGTACTGGGACGAGCTGCGCGGCATCATGGACTGGGCGCAGGAGAACGTCACTTCCGCCCAGTACGTCTGCTGGGGCGCGCAGGCCGCGCTGTACCACCGGTACGGCATCCCCAAGCACGAGCTGCCCGCCAAGCTGTTCGGGAGCTTCCCGAACCGGCTCACCGACCCCTCCTCCCCGCTGCTGGCGGACATCGAGCCGGTGATCGCGGTGCCGCAGTCGCGCCACACCGAGAACCTCCGCGCCGACTTCGAGAAGACCGAGGACCTGCGGATCCTGGTGGAGTCGCCGGAGGCCGGGGTGCACATCGCGGTCGGCCGGGACGGCCGGGAACTGTATGTCTCCGGGCACCCGGAGTACGACCCCGACACCTTGCTGCGGCAGTACCGGCGCGACGCGGCCAAGGGCGCGGACATCGCCCTCCCGGCCCACTACTTCCCGGGTGACGACCCGTCCGCCGCGCCCGTGGAGAACTGGCAGGCTCCCGGACGGATTTTCTACCGCAACTGGCTGCGCGGCCTCACGCGCGATGGAATCCCCCTGGCCGAGATCACCGGGGTCACGGCCGAGAAGACAGGAGTGTAGACGTGTCGGTCCTCCAGGCACTGGTCTCGTTCGCCCTGGTGTCAGCCCTGTTGGTGATCATGCCGGGCGTGGACACCGCGCTGGTCATCCGCAACACCGTCGCGCGCGGCCGGCTCCACGGGTTCATCACCGGCGTGGGCGTGGGCGTCGGCGCCGTCCTGTGGGGCGCGGCCATCGCGGTGGGCGTCGGCGCGCTGCTCGCCGCCTCCGAGACCGCGTACACCGTGTTCCGGATCGTCGGCGCCGCCTACATGGTCTGGCTGGGCATCGGGCTGTGGCGCTCGGCGCGGGCCATCGGCGCGGCCAAGGAGGGCGACGCCGACCTCGAACCGGAGGCCGCCTCGCTGTGGCGCTCCTTCGGCCGGGGCATGCTCAACAACCTGGCCAACCCGAAGGTCGGTGTCTTCTACGGCGCCACGATCCCGCAGTTCATCCCCGAAGGTGTCTCGCCCGCGCTGATGGGCACCGCGCTGGCCGCGGTCAACGCGGTGGAGGCGGTCATCTGGTACGGCCTGATCAGCCTCGGCGCCCACGGCCTGCGCACCTGGATGCGGCGCCGTTCGGTCCGCCGCAACGTCGACGCGACCGCCGGCACGGTCATGATCGCCTTCGGTATCGCGATGGCGGTCCAGAGCTGAGCGGCGGCTCGTCCCCCCACCCGGGCGCCACGGCACCCACGCAGAGCCCAACAGCCCCCACCCCTACGGAGATTCAGATGTCTTCCCGTGTCGTCCTGGTCGCCGACCCCCTGCCGGCGGCCGCCCTGGAGCGCTTCGGCCCCGGGTACGAGGTGCGCCACTGCGACGGCGCCGACCGCGCGCAGTTGCTGAGCGCGGTGCCCGAGGCGCACGCGCTCCTGGTCCGCAGCGCCACGACGGTGGACGCCGAGGTCCTGGCCGCGGCCCCCCACCTCGCCGTCGTCGGGCGGGCCGGGGTGGGGGTCGACAACATCGACGTCGCCGCCGCCACCGAGGCCGGCGTCGTGGTGGTCAACGCCCCGGCCGCCAACGTCGTCAGCGCCGCCGAGCTGACGTGCGGGCTGCTGCTGGCGGCGGCCCGCGACATCCAGGCGGCGGGCCGGGAGCTGAGGTCCGGCGTGTGGCGACGCGCCACCCATGTCGGCACCGAACTCGCGGGCAAGACCCTCGGCATCGTCGGGCTCGGCCGGATCGGTCTGGCGGTCGCGCGCCGCATGGCCGCCTTCGACATGACGGTCCTCGGCCACGACCCCTACGCCACGGCGGAGACGGCGGACCAGCACGGCATCAAGCTGGTGGCGCTGGACGAGCTGCTCTCCCGGTCCGACTTCGTCACCGTCCACGTGCCGAGGACACCGAAGACCGTGGGCCTGATCGGCGAAGCCGAACTCCGCCTGGTCAAGCCCACGGCCTACCTTGCCAACGTCTCCCGCGGCGGCATCGTGGACGAGGCGGCCCTCCACACGGCCCTGCGGGAGTCCCGCCTCGCCGGCGCGGCCCTGGACGTCTTCGTCGACGAGCCGTGCACCGACTCCCCGCTCCTCGCCCTCGACGAGGTGACGGTGACCCCGCACCTGGGCGCCAGCACTCGCGAGGCCCAGGAGCGGGCGGCGACGGACGCCGTCCGCGCGGTCCTGCAGACCCTCACCGGCGAACGGGCCCCCGAGGCCCTGAACGCCCCGCGCTGAGCCTCCGGCCCGCCGACCGACACGAGAACCCCAGGTCCATGACCTGGGGTTCTCGACGTCCGGTGCACTGTCCGAACGCTAGGGGACCTTCACCCACCGAGCCTCGCTCGGCGTCCCCGCGCCGTCCGTCACGAACAGCATGTACCAGCCCGACTGCACCAGATTCCGGTTCTTCGGCACGGTCACCGTGATCTCGTCCCCGGTCACCTCGAAGTCCACCTCGATCGACTTCTGGTCCACATCGGTCACATGCGTCGACGCGCTCGGCCGGATCAGCCGCGCCGACGCGATCGACGACCCGTGCCGCGTGCCGAACGTCGCCTTCCCGCCCCGCGCGACCGTCTTCTTCTCCCCGGTCAACGTGGGCCGGGCGTCCTGGAAGAGGTACGGCGGCGTGTAGATCTCGATCCGCTGCTCGAACTCGCCGGGCTTGGTGTTGGCCTTGTCGGCGTACAGGGAGTCCGACCCGAAGAACACGACCCGTCCGTCCGGCAGCAGGATCGACCCGGAGTGGTAGTTCCGGCCCACCAGCGGGTCGGCCACCCTCCGCATCTCGCCCGTCCTCGCGTCGTACAGCCGCGCTTCGAGGATGTTGGAGTCGCCGCGCCCCCGGTAGTCCTCGGAGCCACCGGAGATGAGGACCGTGTCGTCGGGCAGGATCGAGGCCTGCGGGTACCGCGTGCCCTTCGCCAGCCGTGGCCCGTCCACGAACCGCGGCCGATCGGCCAGCAGATCGATCACCCGGGTCCGCTTGCTGGACCGCTCCGACTCACCGACTCCGCCCCCGCCGATGACCATGTACGTCTCGTCCTGCGCCGGGGGCAGCAGCACGGTCCCGGCGGTCTCCAGGAGCTTGCTGTCGCTCATGCCGGGGACCTTGGTGAACTTGTTGGTCTTCAGGTCCCAGATCCCGGGGTCGCGCCCGATGTCGTCCGGCCCGTACCCCGCGTTGGCGCCCGAGTAGAACAGCTTGCCGTTCTGCATCAGGGAGATCGCCGGGTACGTCGGGAACTGCTGTTCGTCCTTCGTGTACGTCCACTTCTTCGTCCCGGGGTCGTAGATCTCGTTCTTGCCCGGGACGAGCTGTCCGATCTCGTCCAGCCCGGACAGCGACAGGACCGTGCCGTCCGTCAGCGTCGTCAGCGTCGGGTACCAGCGCGCCTCGTTCATCGGGTCGACCTTGATGTACTTCTCGGCGACCGGATCGAACTCGTAGGCGTCCTTGATTCCCTGGAAGTCCTTCTTGTCGAGGGCGAGTTTCTGCGCGATGCCGTACGTGTTCCGCGCGTCCTCGCCCTTCAGGCCGACGACCTTGTAGTTGTCCTCCGTCCCCGTCTCGTACCGCTTGCCGCTGCGCTCGGCCTCGACGTAGGCGCGGGCGATGCCGGGCTCGTTGCCGGTGAACTTGCCGGTGTCCGGGTCGAAGGTCTTGACGGCCTTCTTGAGCTCGACGGTGTCCTTGAGCACGAACGTCTTGCCGTTCGCCTTGCCGACGAACCTGGTCCCTGCCTTCAGCTTCATCCCCTTGTCGGGGTTCTCGTTGTGGATGATCATCAGGCCGCCGGCCTTGGTGACATCCCCCTTCAGCTTCTCGTAGCGCTTGGTGCCGCCGGCGATCAGCAGATTGCCGTTGGACAGCTGGGTGTGCCCCGTGCAGAACAGGTCGGCCGGTGTCGGCACTCGCTCGATCGTCTGCTTGACCGGGTCCCAGAGGCGGGTGTCGAACTTCTTCTTGTCGAAGTTCTCGGCGTCGTTCCCCGAGCCCGCGATCAGCAGGATCTTGCCGGTGTGCAGCAGTGCGGCGTGGATGGTGTTCTGCCGGTACTTCTCCGGGAACTCCACGATCTGCCAGTGCCCGTTGTCCGCCTTGTACTCGGGTCTGTTGATCTTGTACTCGTGGTACTTCTCGGTACTGAAGCGGTACACCCACGGCCCGTTCATCCCGGCGAGCGCGAGGACCACCGCCGCGCCGATCGCGAGGCGACGGGCGCGGCGGCGGCCTGCACGGTCCTTCATTCCTTACGCCCCCCAAGTCCGCCCAGGGCGATCTGCATGGTCTGGTCGCTACCCCCGCCGCCCGACCCGGACGCGGCCCAACTCGGCTTGTGCTGGGGAGCGTGGGGCGCGGGTGGGGCGTGCGGTGCGGGGTGCGGCGCGAACGGTGCGGGAGCCGCCTCGGGCGGCGCCACCATGGACCCCTGCAGTTCGGCCGCGGCGGCGGCCTTCTTCCTGTCCTGCCGCAGCATGTAGCGCCAGGCGACGATGGGGAGGGCGGTGATCATCATGGCGAAGACGGCCCAGATGATCATCGCGGGGTGCGCGTTGCCGAAGACGAACCCGGCGGCGATCGAGGCACCGAAGATGACGATGAAGTACCAGTGGTACCGGAAGGTGCCGAACCACCTGTCGGGGCTCGCCGAATCGCCCTTGGGCGTCACCACGAACTTGCTCTTGCGGCGCAGCGCCGAGTCGATCAGCGCCTTGGCGTAGAGCGGCGCGGAGAGCGCGGACATCACCATGCCGGCCACGCCGCCGGAGCCCTCCGGCTCGTGCGGGGAGACGTTGTGCCGACGGTTCCAGACGTACAGGCCTATCTGGAGGGCCGAGGCGTTGCCGTAGAGCATCAGCCACACCACCGGGTCGATGTTCACACCCGACGCGCCGAGACCCAGGAACAGGGCACAACTCAGCGCCGCCAGAATCCAGTTGAGTGCCGACATCGGGTAGAAGATGATCATCATCGTGTAGTTGAAGAGCTTGGTCGGCGGCAGCGAGTACCAGCCCTTCCAGTACTGCGTGAGGATCGTCTCGTACGTCCCGCGCGACCAGCGCATCTGCTGGGTGAAGAAGTCCGTCCAGGCGCTCGGCCCCTCACCGACCGCGAGCACGTCCGGGGTGTAGACCGAGCGCCACTTCTTGCCCGTCGCCGGGTTCTTGTGACGGTGGATCTCGAAACCGGTGGCCATGTCCTCGGTGATCGAGTCGTACAGCCCGCCGATCTGCTTGAGCGCCTTGATCCGTACGGCGTTGGAGGTGCCGACGAACATGGGCGCCCCGTACCTGTTGCCGGCGCGCTGGATCAGCGCGTGGAACAGGAACTGCTGGGACTCGGCGGCCTTGGTGACGAAGTTGTCGTAATTGCCGTACACCTGTGGGCCGATGACGAAGCCGATGTTCGGGTCCCGGAAGAAACCGAGCATCCGCTCCAGGTAGTTGGGCAGCGGGATGTGGTCGGTGTCGACCGAGGCGAAGAAGTCGTAGTCGTCCCCGTGCGCGTCGAGCCAGGCGTTGTAGTTGCCGTGCTTGGTCTTGGCGCGGTGCGGGCCCTTGGGCTGGTTCCACTTCGCGATGCCCTTGCGGGAGAAGTGGTGCACGCCCAGGCGCGCGCAGACCGCCTTCACGTCCGCGTCGTCGCCCTCGTCGAGCAGCCACACGTGCAGCAGCCCGCGGTGGCGGAGCTTCACCGCGGCCTCCAGGGTCTTCGTCACCATCTCCAGCGGTTCCTTGCCGGGCACGAAGGAGGTGAGGAAGGCGACTCTGGTGCCGGTCTCGGGCACCACCGGGACCGGGTCGCGGGCGACCAGGGTGGCGTGCGCGTTCGACAGCACGTTCATGCAGCGGAAGAACTCGATCAGGCCGATCGAGACCAGCATGACCATGTCGAGGGCGGGCAGGAACTCGTACTCGACGTAGTCGCGTTCGGTCCAGTGCTCCTGCTGCAGCAGCCAGGCCAGCAGGACCAGGGAGAGCAGCGGCGCGGCGGCCAGCATCAGGGCGACCCTGAGGCGGTGCGGCTCCTGGGAGATCAGCGACCGGTACTGCACCGTGTACGGCTTGGTCGGGTCGGGCTGGGTGAGCGGGCCGGCGAGGCGGCTGTAGTGCTCGTAGTCGTATCTCGGAAGGTTCTTCTTGAGCTTGCGAAAGGCTCCGGTCCGGTGTGACGACACCTTCAGCCGGGTCGTTTCGGATGGGTCGTTGTGGTGCCGGCCGCCCGTCGGCGTCGACGTCATGAGTCATCCCCCCGCACACACTTCGTCGAGTGTGTGTTCGTCGGTCTTTCGTCCGAATCGGTCCCCCTCGACCGTTACGGACGCATCAGTGGGTCATCGTCACCATGTGATCTACACCATGGAGACACGGGACGACGCCCATCCGGTTGCATTGATGCCCCCTCGGCATCTTTTGTTCCTGAGCGCGTACGTCGCGTGCCTCGTCGAGGGCCCCGGATCCCCATCCCAGGGCGCAAACCGCCCAAGGCCCCCCAACCGCCATGTATCCGCAGTCTCTTACGGCCCAGGGTTCTATGGTGTTCATCTTGATCGCAAGATGCGAAACACGTCGTTTACCGGTCATACGCGGTTAATGGGGCATCGGTGGAGGATTCGTGGGGAGTGAGGAGGGAGTGCGCGGGGGCCGAGGGGGAGTGCGCGGGGCGATGCGCACATGTGGAGAGGCCCCTCGCGATGTCCTCGCGAGGGGCCTCTCCGGATGGTGCGCCGCCAGGGACTCGAACCCCGGACCCGCTGATTAAGAGTCAGCTGCTCTAACCAACTGAGCTAGCGGCGCGCGAGAAGAACTTTACCGGAGCGGCGGGGGTGCTCCCGACCAGGAGCACCCCCGCCGAGCGTCCGAGGTGAGGTCAGAGCTTACCGTTCACCGCGATCCCGTCGTACTCGCGCTCCCGGATGTTGGCCTGCCAGTAGCCCCATCGCACGTTCGGGTCCCAGGTGTATACGTGGCCGGCCTGGTTGAGGCCGAAGGTGCATGCCCTGTTCTGGTTGACCCACCCGCCCACGTAGTCGCCGCTCTTCCACCGGCGCTGGACCACCTGCCACGGCTGACCGAACCCTCCCGGCGGGACCGGCTGCTCGAATGTCTCCGTGGTGCTGATCGTGGACGACTTCTGGATCGAGGGGATGAGAGACAAAACGAAGTTGTACCACTTCTTGCTCGGCGAACTGGCGTTACCGAGGCTGACCTGACCACCTACGGCCCAACCGAAGTTGGTGGTCTTGTTCACAGCCCAGGAGTAATTGCAGTTGCCCGGAGAATTGGATGCGCACTTCTTTTCAGTGCCCCTCCAGACCACGTCCTGCCAGCTGTTCCGGTCTTGCTGTCGCGCCACGGCCCTGGCTTGCTCCTTGAATGAAGAAGCTTTCGGAGCGATCTTTACCTGGTCCGTGTCCGAGTCGCGGAGGCAACCTCCCACCGCATGGGCGGGGTCCGCCGAAAAAAGGACCAAGACGGCCAGGAATGGAGCCGTAGCAAGTGGACGGGTCCACAACTTCTTGTTCATTCGCGTCCTCTCAGAAATCACGTGGACAGGATGGCGACGCCGGGGCCTCATATTCGAGGGGCGATGCCTTCCGACGGGATGAATATGGCACTCGCCATTTGCGCAGTCAACGCTACCGGGCAGTTTTGATGAGACTTCAAGGAGTGTGCTGGGAATGCGTTTTCGGGCAGGCGTAAGCACCCCTTTCATGCCTGCGGAAAAATGGCAGGAGGCAAGGAAAGGGGTCACGAAAAGGGAAGGGGGGTATGCGAAGGGGGCGGGTGTGGGTGGGGGGTGATGAACGGCTCCCAAAGAAAGGTGGCAGGTCTTTAGGGAAGGGCCCGTGTATGCGCGGAAGGCGACGGCGGAAGAAGCGCGACATCGAGGGCGGGTAGCACTTTTGGAGTGCCTGCCCGAAACCCCCGTGCCCCGCTTTTTCATGTGAAGAAGTCATCGGGACTGGTCAAGACCCGTGGGGGGACTTCTTCGTGGTGACGCGGCTCTGGTTCAGCGCTGATCATGCAACCGGTGGGTTCTGTCGTCAAGAACACGCGCGACCGGACTCAATGAACGTAACTCTACCGGATAGTAACTTTCTGTCGCGGGTGAGCCGCTCGCCAACTCGGCGCAGGCGAGGGGGACTTCATCTTTTCTGATGGGTCGTCAGTAAGGTCGTGAGCGGCTGCGCGACGCCGACGGGAGTGGGCCCGGACCTCGCGGGGCCGGCGAGGGGGGCTCTCAGGGCCCGGCGGACCGGTTACGTCATTTGGACCGTCAGCATGCGACACCGGATGACAGTTGAGAAACTGGCGGGCGTGCAGAAGCGTGGAATTCTTCGGTCGGTTCGCGAGGGGAATCGTATGGAGACTCCGGTATTCGAGGAGATCGATCCGGGGGCCGATTGCGAATGCCCCGGCTGTGTCCACTGGCGGCGGGTCATGCCGTACTCGACCCGGTACGCCCATCTGAGTCACCCGGCGGCGAGGACCGCCAGGAACGCCCTCGTCGTGGCCACCGCCGCCGGTGCCGCACTCGGCGCCGGGCATGCCGTACCGGCGGTCGCCGCGGCCCACGGCCCGAGCAGCCCCGGTGCTGTTCCCGCAGATGAGGGGCCCAGGACCCCCCAGGGGAAGAAGGCTCCGCTGCACGGCCCCGGCGGGCGCCCGGCGGGTGGGGGAAAGCCGTCGAAGGGGGTGAGGACACCGCCCACCACCCGCGCCGAGATCATCGGACGGGCCAAGAAGTGGATCGCCGACGAGGTGCCGTACAGCATGCGCGAGTATTGGTCCGACGGTTATCGCCAGGACTGCTCGGGGTTCGTCTCGATGGCCTGGAACCTCCCCGGAAACGAATGGACGGGCAGCCTCGACAAGTTCGCGCAGCGCATTTCCAAGGACCGGCTGGAACCCGGCGACATGCTGCTCTTCCACAATCCGAAGGACCCGCGCCAGGGCTCGCACGTTGTCCTCTTCGGAGGCTGGACGGACCACACGCGGACCCACTACCTCGCCTACGAGTCGGCCCGCCCGTACGCCCGCAGGCAGGCCACCCCGTACGCGTACTGGAACAACGCGAACCGCTATGTGCCGTACCGCTACAAGGGGCTGGTCCCGGACGGCGCGGGCTCTTCCGGAGCCGGGACGGACGCCGCCAACGACTCCGACGACTCCGCCAACGGCTCAGGGGGCCTCACTGACGGCTGGACCGATGGCTCCGGGGGCTCCACCAACGGTTCCGGGGGCTCCACCAAGGGCTCCGAGGGCTTTGCCGACGGCGGCACCGGTGACGGCACCGGCGGCTTCGAAGGTGCCGGCGCGAAGGGGTCCGCCGGGCCGGCGAGCGGCGACCGCTTCCCCGGTGCCGCGGCCTTCGGGCCCGGGGCGCGGAACCAGCACATCGTCCGGCTGGGGCAGATGCTGGTGACGCGCGGCGGGGCCCGCTTCTACCCGGGTGGCCCGGGACCGATCTGGTCGGACGCCGACCGCAGGGCCACCCGGGCGTTCCAGCGGGCGCAGGGCTGGTCCGGCCGTCACGCCGACGGGATTCCGGGCCCGCTGACCTGGTCGTACCTGGTCACCGGGAGGGGCAGGGACATCCCGCCGGCATCGAACGGGAGCCCCGGTCCCAGGGGTGCGTCGGCGGTCCCGCACAGACCTCCCGTCGTGCACCGCCCGACGGGAAGGCCGGCGCCTGTCGGGCCCGGCGCCCCCGGTGGACCTACGGCCCCGAAGTCCCCGGGCGCCCCCGTGACACCCGCCTCGCACGGTGTTCTCGGCTATCCGGGGCGCGCGATGTTCCGGCCGGGCGCGGACAACGTGTTCGTCACCCGTCTGGGGAAACGGCTGGTCGAGAAGGGGTTCGGCAAGTACTACACCTCGGGTCCCGGACCGCGTTGGGGCGAGTCGGACCGGCGGAACGTGGAGGCGTTCCAGCGGGCCCAGGGGTGGCGCGGCGGCGCGGCGGACGGCTATCCGGGCCCGGAGACCTGGCGCCGCCTGTTCGCCTGACATCCTCACCGCTCGCTCCGTCACCGCTGCCCCCCACCGCTCGCTCCTTCCCCCCTCACCCCTCACCCTTCGCTCCTCGCCCCCTTGCTCCCTCACCCTCTCGCTCCCTCACTCCTTCAGCCCCTGGTCCCCTCACCCCCCTCACTCCTCACCCCCTCACCCCTTCACCGACTCTCACCACGGCTCTTCCTGCGCGGAGGCACGGAGGCACGTATGAGTACGACCACCTCACACACGCCGGAGCCCGAGGGGGCCGCGCGGCCCGCCCGGCTCATCCAGAACGAGACGACCACCGAGATCCCCGTCCATCTGCTGTTCCGGGACGACCCCGCCCCGGTCTCCGTCCCGGTCACCCCCGCCGTCGTGGGCCGGCGGCGCGGCACCGGCGAGCAGCCGCGCATCAGACAGGGGCCCGCCTCGATGAAGCCGCGCCCCGCGGTCGAGGTCGACCCCGAACTCGTCGAGCGGCCGGCGCGGGTGATGCCCGGGGTGGTGGGGGTGCTGGGCGGGACGTGCGGGGTGGCCGGATGCGTGCTCACCTCCTGGTGGGCCGGGGTGTTGCCGGGGCTCGCGGTCCGGGCGCTCGGGCTGCCGACGGCGTACGCGGGCGCCGGGCTCGGACCGGCGCAGTGGGCCGCGTACGCGGGGGCCGGGGCGCTGACGATGTTCGGGTTCGGCGGGCTGGCGCGCGGGCGGACCGGACGGGCCTGGGTGCTGGGGCTGTTCGGGCGCTACCGGGGGACGGTCCGCCGCACCGGACTGCTCTGGGTGAACCCGTTCGTGCTGCGTCGTCGCGTCGACGTACGGCTGCGGCACTGGCGGAGCGAGCCGATGGCGGCGGTCGACGCGAACGGGGTGGCGCTGCGGGTCGTCGTCCTGGTGGCATGGCGGGTCAGGGACACCGCGCGGGCCCTGCTCGGGATCGAGGACCATGAGCGGTACCTGCGCGAGTGCGTGGAGGCGGCGGTCTCCCGGGTGCTGTCGCAGCTGCCGGCGGACGTGGCGCCGGGAGCGCTGGTGCGGGACTCGACGCTGCGCAACACCGAGGCGGTGGGGGAGGCGCTGACCCGGCTGGTGGCGGCGGACGCGGCGCCGGTCGGGATGGAGGTGTTCTCGGTCCAGCCGGTCCGGATCGAGTACGCGCCCGAGGTGGCCGCCGTGATGCAGCGCCGCCGGATCGCGGCGCTCGACGCCCAGCACCGGGACACCGTGCTCACCTCCGTCGTCGACTCCGTCGAGGACACGGTGACCCGGCTGACCATGCGCGGCCTGGTCGAACTCGACGACTACGAGCGCAAGGCGCTGGTGAAGGACCTGACGGTGGCGTTCTATACAGGGCGCCGCGAAGTGTCCCCGTGAACCCGGGAATTGGTATGGACATGTTGAATCCGCGCCCATAATCTGGGACTTGGTCTAGACCTGGAAACACCCCCACGTACTCCAGGGAGCGGCAGCATGCGCAAGCTCACGCGTAGCAGGACCAAGTGGTATGCCGCCGGCGTCGGCCTCGCCACCACCGGAGCGCTCGTCCTCTCCAGTGGTGGCGCCTCCGGCCACGGCTACACCGACCTTCCCGTCAGCCGGCAGAAGCTCTGTCAGAACGGCACCGTGACCAACTGCGGCGACATCCAGTGGGAACCGCAGAGCGTCGAGGGACCGAAGGGCTTCCCGGGCTCAGGGCCGGCTGACGGCCAGATCTGCTCCGGTGGCAACAGCAGGTTCAACCAGCTCAACGCGTCCACGAAGCCGGGCGGCGGCGCCTGGCCCACCACCCGGGTGACGGGCGGTCAGAACTACACGTTCCGCTGGCAGTTCACGGCCATGCACGCCACCACCGACTTCAAGTACTACGTCACCAGGGCGGGCTGGAACCAGAACCACGCCCTCGCCCGCTCCGACCTCAACCTGACCCCGTTCTTCACCGTCCCCTACAACGGCCAGCGCCCACCGTCCACGCTCTCCCACACAGGGCGCCTGCCGTCAGGGCTGAGCGGCCACCATGTGATCGTCGCCGTCTGGACGATCGCCGACACCACCAACGCGTTCTACGCCTGCTCGGACGTCACCTTCTGAGCAACTCGCCCTCCGGCCCCGCCAGTTCTGAGGCTCTCTTGAGCTGCGCGGGGCCGTCGTACGGGTACGTTCCCCACACGTCGCCGACCAGGGCGGCGGGCCGAACTCGGGGGGAACACCATGGACGTCTTCTTCTACCTCATCCCTACCATCATGATGGCCTTCATCGGCTTCATGGCCTACCGGGTGCTGAACCGCTGGCTGCGCGTCAGAAGGGCCTGGAGCAGCGGCCTGACGGCCGAGGCCCGCTGCCTGAGGACGTTCACCACGGTCAGTGACAGCGGCGGCGAGCACAGCCGCGTGAGCACGACGATCCACCACGTCTACGAGTTCACGACCCGCGACGGACGTTCCATCCGCTTCGAGGAGGAGGACGGGCCGATGACGACGGTCGAGGGCGACTTCGTCACCGTCCACTACACCGACGGCCCGAACGTGGTCGCCACGGCCCACGCCCCCGGCGAGCGGGTCAAGCACGCCGCGGCCGGTCTCGGCATCCTGGCCTTCCTCGGGGTGGGCTTCGCGTTCTGCGTCTTCTTCATGGTCACCTACCACCAGTTCTCCACGGACCCGTCGTTCCCGACGCCGTGACTCTCCTCATCTGACGGTACGTCAACTACCGTGCGCCGACATGGAGTCCACGAGGCGCACGGTCGCACAGCTCGTCGCCGACCGGTGGGGCGACCACCGGCCCGGGCTGTGGTTCGAGGAACAGGTCCTGACCCACCACGAGGTCGCCGCCGGGGCCGCCGCCCGCGCGGCCCTGCTCGCCGACCTCCTGCCACCGGAGGCCCACCCGCACCTCGGTGTCCTCCTCGACAACACCCCCGAATTCCCCCTGTGGTTGAGCGCGGCGGCCCTGGCGGGCGCGGCCGTCGCCGGCGTCAACCCCACCCGGCGCGGCCCCGAACTGGCCCGCGACATCCTGCACACCGAGTGCCGGGTCCTCATCACCGAGGAGGCCCACCTCCCGCTCCTCGACGGCCTCGAACTCCCCGGCGTCCGCGTCCTGGTCACCGGCACCCGGCCGTACGCCGACCTCCTCGCCCCGTACGCGGGCGCCGTGCCCGACCCCACCCGGGCCACCCCCGCCGACCGCCTCCTGCTCTACTTCACCTCCGGTTCCACCGGCGCGCCCAAGGCCGCGATCTGCTCCCAGGGACGGCTCGCGGCGGCCGGGCGGGCCCTGGTGGACCGCTTCGGGGTGCGGCGGGACGACGTGCACTACGTCTGCATGCCGATGTTCCACGGCAACGCGGTCATCGCCGACTGGGCCCCGGCCCTGGTCGCGGGGGCCGGTGTCGCCCTGCGCCGCCGCTTCTCGGCCTCCGCGTTCCTGGACGACGTACGGGCCTACCGGGCCACGTACTTCACCTACGTCGGCCGGGCCGTGCAGTACCTCCTCGCCACCGAGCCCCGCCCCGACGACCGCGACACCCCCCTGCGCATGGGCTTCGGCACGGAGGCGGGCGCGGTGGACGCGGCGGCGTTCGAGGAACGCTTCGGGGTGCGGCTCGTGGAGGGGTACGGGTCGTCCGAGGGCGGGGCGGCGATCCAGCGCACGCCCGGGACGCCACCCAGTGCGATCGGGCGGGCGGCACCCGGCGACGATCTCGCGGTGGTCGACCCGGAGACCCGGAAGGAGTGCCCGCCGGCCGTCTTCGGCGAGGACGGCCGACTGCTCAACGGCACCGAGGCGATCGGGGAGTTGGTCAACCGGGGCCCCAACCCCTTCGAGGGCTACTGGCGCAACCCGGAGGCGGACGCCGCCCGCCGCCGCGACGGCTGGTACTGGACCGGCGACCTCTTCTACCGCGACACCGACGGCTTCCTCCACTTCGCCGGCCGCACCGACGACCGCCTCCGCGTCGACAGCGAGAACCTCGCCGCCGCCGTCATCGAGAACATCCTCGCCCGCTACGAGGGCGCCGAGGCCGTCGCCGTGTACGCGGTCCCCGACCCGGTCGCCGGGGACCAGGTCATGGCGACCGTCGCCGGCACCTTCGACCCCTGCCGCTTCGCCGAGTTCCTGCTGGCCCAGCCCGACCTGGGCACGAAGATGACCCCGCGCTTCGTACGGGTCGTGCGGTCCATGCCCGTCACCGCCACCAACAAGATCCAGCGCGCCACCCTCCGCCGCGAGGGCTTCCGCTGCGCCGACCCGGTCTGGTGGCGTCCGCCGGGGAAGTGGGCGTACCGCAAGTTCTCGGCGGTGGACCTGGCGCGGCTGGTGTCGGAGTACCGGGCGCGCGGGCGGGAGGAGTTGCTGACGAGGTGACGGGGTAGGGCTGGGCCCACCTCCCGTACACCGGCTGCGCGTATGGCTGCCGCCCGCCGCCCCCGCCTACCGTGACCCCATGATCCGAACGGTCGTACGGGAATTGCCGCGCGCGGTGGCCTACCTGCTGAGCGGTGTCCTCGTCGGCGCCCCCCTGCTGGTGGTGCTGCTGGTCCTGGGCATCCTCGGACTCGCCCTGGCCCCGGCCCTGGTGGGCCTGCCGCTGCTCGCGGTGGCCGTCCTGTCGGGCATCCCCGTCGGCGCCCTCGAACGGCGACGGCTGGCCCTCACCCGTACCCCGCCGCCGCCCGACCCGCACGCCACCCCGGCCGAGCCCGGTCTCGCCGCCTGGGCCCGGCTGCGGCTGACCGAGCGGGCGACCTGGCGGGAGCTGGCGTACATCGTGCTGCTCGCGTTCGCGCTGTGGCCGCTGGACGTGATCGTGCTGTTCGTCGCGCTGGGCGTGCCCGGCGCGATGATCGGGGCGCCCGTGCAGCTGGCGACGACGAGCAGCGCCAGCGGTGACGCGCGGATCGCCAAGCTCTGGCTGATCGACTCCTACGGCCAGGCCCTGCTGTGCACGGTCGCCGGGATCGTCCTCCTCCTCGCGCTGCTGTGGCCCCTCGTCCGGTACGCGCGGGCCCGTGCGGCGCTCGCCCGGCTGCTGCTCGCGCCGAGCGAGGCCGAGGCGGAACGGCGCCTCGACGAGGTGACCCGGTCGCGGGCCCGGCTGGTGGCCGCCTTCGAGGCGGAACGGCGCCGGATCGAACGCGATCTGCACGACGGGGCCCAGCAGCGCCTGGTGTCCCTGAGCATGACCCTGGGCCTGGCCCGGCTCGACGCCCCGCCCGCACTGGCCGACCGGCTCGCCGCCGCCCACCGCGAGGCCGATCAAGTCCTGGGGGAGCTGCGGGAGTTGATCCACGGCATCCATCCCCAGGTCCTCGCCGACTACGGCCTCGCGGACGCCCTCGCCGACGCGGCCGACCGGTCCGTCGTACCCGTGGAGCTGGACGTGGACCTTCCCCGGTTCGCCGAGTCCGTGGAAGCGGCTGCCTACTTCGCGGTCCGGGAGGCGCTCGCCAACATCGGCCGGCACAGCGGGGCGGAGCGCGCGTGGATCGCCGGGCGGTACACCGGCGGACGGCTGCGGGTGGAGGTGCGCGACGACGGCGCGGGCGGCGCCGATCCCGCGCGCGGCACGGGACTCACCGGCCTCGCCGATCGGCTCGCGGTGCTCGATGGGACACTGTCCGTCCACAGCCCGGCCGGCGGCCCGACCGTCCTGTCCCTGGAGATCCCGTGCCTGCAGCGCTGAAGATCGTGCTCGCCGAGGACAGCGTGCTGCTGCGGGAAGGGCTCATCGGCGTCCTGACCCGCTTCGGCCACGAGGTCGTCGCGGCGGTCGGGGACGCGGAGTCGCTGATCACCGCCGTGCGGTCGTACACCCCCGACCTTGTCGTCACCGACGTCCGCATGCCGCCCGGCCTCACCGACGAGGGCCTGCGGGCCGCGCTCGAACTCCGCGCGGCGAACCCCGCCCTGCCGGTCCTCGTCCTCAGCCAGTACGTCCAACGCGCTTACGCCGCCGATCTGTTGGACACAGGCGACGGCACCGGCGTCGGCTATCTCCTCAAGGACCGCATCGGCCAGGTCGAACAGTTCGCGGAGGCGGTGGAGCGGGTCGCGGCCGGGGGCACGGTCGTCGACCCCGAGGTCGTACGTCAGCTGCTGCGGCGCCGGCGTGATCCGCTGGCGGCGCTCACCCCGCGCGAGCGGGAGGTGCTCGCGCTGGTCGCGGAGGGCAAGTCGAACGGGGCCGTCGCCCGGGAGCTGGTCGTCACCGAGGCGGCCGTCGGCAAGCACATCGGCAACATCCTGGGAAAGCTGGACCTGCCTCCGGCGGAGAACACCCATCGCCGGGTGCTGGCGGTGCTGGCTTACCTCAGAGGCTGAGGGCCACACGGGGAGGGGGGTGTGGGTGGCGAAGCCCCCACGGCGCGCGGCGAAGCCGCGCAATAACGACGATGGCGAGGCAGGTTCGCGCTTTCTGCGAACATGCCTCGCCATCGTCATCGTGCGCCGCCAGGGACTCGAACCCCGGACCCGCTGATTAAGAGTCAGCTGCTCTAACCAACTGAGCTAGCGGCGCAGACTCTGTCGCTCTTCCGCTTCCGCGGCTGGCGACAGAGAAAATACTACCTGGTCCGGACGGGTGCCCTCGACCACTTAAACGTGAGCTGGATCTCGGTGGAACGGGCGGCCGCTAGATCGCCAACGACAGCAGCACCGGAGCGGCCTCCCGGTTCAGGGTGTGCGCCGCCGCCCGCAGCCGGTGCGCGTGCCGCAGCGGCAGCGACAGCGCGAGGCAGCCGACGGCGGAGCCCGCGGTGAGGGGGACGGCCGCGCAGACCGTGCCCGGCGCGTACTCCTGGAGGTCGAGGACCGGGACCGTGGGGGTCTGGGCGTCGAGTTTGCTCAGCAGCACCTTCTCGTTGGTGATCGTGCGGGCGGTGAGCCGGGCCGGGCGGTGCCGCGAGAGGTGGTCGCGGCGGCCGTTGAGGTCGAGCTGGGCCAGCAGGCCCTTGCCGAACGCGGTGGCATGGGCGGAGGAGCGGAAGTCGACCCACTCGTGGACCGCGGGCATGGCCGGGCTGTCGGCCCAGCCGGTGACCTGGATCTCCCCGTCCAGATAGCGGGTGACATAGACGGCGGCGCCCACGGAGTCGCGCAGCCGGTCGAGGGTGTGCCGGAGCTGCTCGCGCAGGGCCTGGTCATGACCCTGGGCGGAGCCCAGCCGGGCGAGTGCGGCGCCGGTGACGTAGGCGCCGTCGGTGGTCTGCTCCACATATCCCTCGCGACGCAGCATCCGCAGGAGCGCGGTCAACCGCTCACTGTCGACGCCGGTGCGACGGGCGATCTCGGCGTCGGTGACGCCACCTGCGTGCCGCGCCACCGTCTCCAGGACGCGCAGGGCGTCCTGGGCCGAGTGGTACGGCGCGGTCGGCTCGTGCTTGAGCGCCACGGTTTCCCCCTGCGCTTCTCGGGCCGTTTTTCGGACAGTTTGCCGTGTCCCACGATACGGCCCAAGAGCCGTACGTGGAGGGGTTGTTCGCGAGAAAATCCCCGCACCCGCAGGCCTCCCAACTGCCGGACCAGCACTCTGGCATATGCCGAGGGCATGGCCCGGCAGGCGGACCTCGGGCGTTCCCACGCGTTCGGTCGTTCACTTACCGTGATCAGAGGACCGCGCCGAGGAATTCCCGCGTACGTTCGTGCGACGGGTCGCCGAAGATCTTCTCGGGGCTGCCCGACTCGATCACCTGGCCAGAATCGAACATCAGAACTTGGTCCGAGATGTCCCGGGCGAAGTTCATCTCGTGGGTCACACAGAGCATCGTGATGTCGGTGGTGCGGGCGATGTCCCTGAGCAGGTCGAGCACGCCCGCGACCAGCTCGGGGTCGAGCGCCGACGTCACCTCGTCGAGGAGCAGCACCTGCGGGCGCATCGCCAGGGCCCGCGCGATGGCCACCCGCTGCTGCTGTCCGCCGGAGAGCTGGGTCGGATAGGCGTCGCACTTGTCGGCGAGCCCGACCATGTCGAGCAGTTCGCGGGCGCGCGCCTCGGCCTCGTCCTTGGAGAGCCCGAGGACGGTGACGGGCGCCTCGGTGATGTTCCGCAGCACCTTCATGTTGGGGAAGAGGTTGAACTGCTGGAACACCATCCCGATGTTCTTGCGGACCTCTCGGCACTGCTTCTCGCTCGCGGGGAACAGGCGCTGCCCGCCGACGGTGATCGTGCCCTCGTCGGGCTTGGTCAGGGTCATCAGCAGCCGCAGGATCGTCGTCTTGCCGGAGCCGGACGGGCCGATCAGCGTGACGTGCTTGCCCGCGTCGACCGAGAAGTCCAGCCGGTCCAGGACGGTGTTGCTGCCGAATCGTTTGGTCACGTTCTCGAAGCGGATCAGCTCACTGCGGTCGACGGGCCGGTCCACGGGGGCGTCGGGTTCTTTCATCAGCGGGGTGTCAGCGGACAAGGCGTCGCTCCAGGGTTCGCAGAAGCAGGGAGGCCAGATAGGAGATGAGGATGAAGGCCACCCCGATGACGGTCAGGGGCTCGGTGAAACGGAAGGTCTCCTGGGCGTAGAGCCGTGCCTCGCTCAGCATCTCCGGGACCGTGATCACCATCAGGATCGGGGTGTCCTTGAGCATCGAGATCACGTAGTTGCCCAGCGCGGGCACCACCCGGCGGACCGCCTGCGGCAGGATCACCACCGTCCAGGTGCGCCGCACCGGCAGGTTCAACGCCGTGGCCGCCTCCCACTGGCCCGCCGGCACCGCCTCGATACCGGCCCGGTAGACCTGCATCGTGTACGTCGAGTAGTGCAGCCCGATCGCGAAGACGCCCGTGGTCAGCGCCGAGAAGGTCAGCCCCCACTCCGGCAGCACGTAGAAGAGGAAGAACAGCTGGACCAGCAGGGGGGTGTTCCGGATGAACTCCGTGACCACGCCCACCGGCCAGCTCACCCAGCGGGTCGGCGTCCGCACCAGCAGCGCCCACACCAGCCCGAGCAGGAAGGAGACGACCGACCCCAGGGCCAGCGCCTGCAAGGTGACCAGCAGACCGTCGTAGAAGTGCGGCAGGAAGTCGGTGACCGCGTTCCAGTCCCAGTTCATCAGGCAGCACCTCCCGCGCCCGCGCCCTCGGGGACACGCGCCGGCGGCACGGCCGCCTTCCGTGCCGGGGCCTTGCCCAGCCCGGCCTTCAGCCGCCGCTCCAGCACCCGCATGGCGCGGGTCAGCAGGAAGGCGATCACGAAGTAGATGACCAGCAGATACGCGTAGATCTCCACGCTCTCCTGCAGCGCCAGCCGCACCAGGCTGCCGCTGAACGCCAGGTCGCCCATGCCCATGACCGACACCAGCGCCGTGCCCTTGAGCAGTTCGACGACCAGGTTGGCGAAGGGCGGGATCATCTCCGGGACGGCCTGCGGCAGCAGGATCAGCCGCATCCGCTGCCACGGGGTGAAGCTCAGCGCGATACCGCCCTCGCGCTGCGCCGGATCCACGGCGGTCAGGGCGCCGCGCACGATCTCGGCCCCGTACGCCCCGTACGTCAGTCCGAGGGCGAGGACGCCCGCCCACATCGGGACGAGCTGCCAGCCGAAGGCCAGCGGCAGCACGAAGTACACCCAGAAGATCATGATCAGCGCGGAGGTACCGCGGAACACCTCGGTGTAGAGGCCCGCGACGAAGCGGACGATCCACCGCCGGTGGGTGCGCGCGACCCCGACCACGAAGGAGACGACCGTGGCCAGCAGGGCGCCGAACACCAGCAGTTGGAGCGTGACCCAGACGCCGCGCAGTACGAGTTCCCAGAGCCCTGGTGTCATGAGCGACAGAGCTCCTTCGTGGTCAGGTCGGTCATCTCGACCTCGGTGAACCCGAAGGGCCGCAGCACCCGCAGCAGTTCGCCGCTCTCCTTCATCTTCCGCAGCTCGACGTTGAAGGCGTCCCGCAGCCGTGTCTCGGCCGGCCGGAACGCGAAGCCCGCGCCGTCCACCCGGGGCTTGCCGTCGACGAGCGCGGCGAACGGCTTGGTCGCCTCCGTCGTGCGGGACTTCTTGACCACCTCGCGGGTGGTCAGCGACGTCC
This sequence comes from Streptomyces sp. SP18BB07, assembly GCF_036322545.1. Lineage (NCBI taxonomy): Bacteria > Bacillati > Actinomycetota > Actinomycetes > Kitasatosporales > Streptomycetaceae > Streptomyces > Streptomyces sp. SP18BB07. The sequence goes on along the minus strand of NZ_JAQYWT010000333.1, from coordinate 29,823 downwards.
CTGCGAACACGTCGACCCGGCCCGCCTCCACGGCGTTCATCCCGGCCACCTGGTCGGGCACGATGACGATGTCGCTCTCCTTGTACCCGGCCTCGACGGCGTGCGCGATCTGCGCGTACCCGGAGCCCGTGGCGAACTTCGCCTTGGCGCGGATCACGTCCTCGTAGTCGTTCAGCCCCTTGGGGTTGCCCTTCTTCACCACGAACGCGTCCAGCATCTCGTGGTCGGGCTCGGAGAAGATGACCTCGGCACAGCGCTCGGGGTTGATGTACATCCCGGCGGAGACGACATCGAACTGCTGGGAGTTCAGCCCGGGTATGAGCGACCCGAACTCGGTGGGCACGGGCTGGACCCGTCCCACGCCCAGCCGCTTGAAGACGACCCGGGCCACTTCCGGCCCCTCGCCGGTCAGCTTGCCGTCGGTGTCGATGTAACCGAACGGGATCTCGCCCGCGATACCGAGCCGTACGACGCCCTGGGCGCGCAGCCGGTCCAGCAGCTCACCCCCCTTCGTGCCGGAGGCCGTGGCCACCCGGCTGCACCCGGCGGCGCCCAGCGCACCCGCCGTGGCGAGCGCGGAGGCGCCGACGAGCAGGGAGCGGCGGCTGGGGTCGCGTGTCTTCCCGGTTCTCCCGGAGGTTTTCGTTGCTGGAGCCATGGGCGCGCGGCTACCCGACCCGATGCGATGTATTCACGCCACCGCGGCGCCCTTCACGACCCTCGCACACACCCGCGGGGCGCCCTTGACCCCGGCGGCACCATGGAAGACATGAGTGACAGGACAGACCGCCATCTGGAGATCTCCCTGCTCAAGCGCCAGGTCGTGTGCCGGGCGAAGCTCCTGGACGACCTCGCGCCGCGTACGTGCGCCGCCGTCTGGGACGCCCTGCCGCTGTCCGGGGACGTCTACCACGCGAAGTACGCCCGCAACGAGATCTACGCCCTCTTCCCACCCTTCGCCGCCCAGGAACCACCCCTGGAGAACCCCACCGTCACCCCCATCCCCGGCGACCTCTGCTACTTCTCCTTCGCCGGCACGGAACTCGCCACGGACGCGTACGGCTACGACGAGCAGGTCCGCCCCGACACCACCCTCGTGGACCTGGCCCTCTTCTACGAGCGCAACAACCTGCTGCTCAACGGGGACGTGGGGTGGGTGCCGGGGATCGTGTGGGGCCAGGTGGTCGAGGGCCTGGAGGAGATGGCTGCCGCGTGCAACGACCTGTGGAGGACGGGGGCGGTGGGGGAGACGCTGCGGTTCCGGAGGGCGTGAGGTGCGTGGGGCGCCTATGGGGGAGGGGGTGCGGGATTCGCCGGCGGGTGCGGGTGCGTGGGGCTTCTCGCGCAGTTCCCCGCGCCCCTAAAAGACCAGGCCCCTGCGGGCCTGAAAAAAGCATCAGGCCCCTGCGGGCCTGAAAGACCACGGCCCTGCGGGCCTGAAAAGCACGGGGCGCAGCCCCTGCTTTTCAGGGGCGCGGGGAACTGCGCGAGAAGCCCCACGCACCCGCACCCGACAACGCACCTCTGCCCACCCCCACCCCCCGGGGTCGAAGGGGCGGCGCCCCTGGGATGGGACGGGTAGGGGCGGCGGGGGCGAACAAACTCAGGAGGCGAGCCCGGCCGGCGCGGCCACCCCCGCAACCCCCGCCTCGTACAACGCGTGCGCCACCCGAAGCACCAGATCGTCCCGATGCCGAGCCCCCACCACCTGAAGCCCCACCGGCAACCCACCCTCATCGCACCCCACCGGAACACTCCCCGCCGGCTGCTGCGTCAGGTTGAACGGATACGTGAACGGCGTCCACCCCGTCCACCGCCGATGCCCGGAACCCCCCGGCACCTCCACCCCCGCCTCGAACGCCGTCACCGGCACCGACGGCGTCACCAACACGTCGTACCGCTCGTGGAACGCCCCCATCCGCCGCCCCAGATCCATCCGCACATCCACCGCGGCCAGATACTCCAAAGCGGAAAGCCGAGCCCCGACCTCCCGAATCTCCCGCAACCCCGGATCCAGGGCGGCCCGCCCCTCCGCCCCCAACCGCTGCGTCACCCGCGCCGCCCCGCTGAACCACAGCGTGTGGAACGCCTCCACGGGATCACAGAAGTCGGGGTCGGCCTCACTGACGTACGCACCGAGCCCGGCCAGCCCCTCCACCGCCCGCCGCACCACGCGCGCGACCCCCGGCTGCACGGCCACCTGCCCGCCCAGCGACGCCGAGTACGCGACCCGCAACCCCCGCACCCCGCCCGCTAGCCCGTCCATGAAGGACCCGGGGACCGGCCCCAGCCCCGACCAGTCCCGCGCGTCGGGCCCGGAGACCACGTCCAGCATCAGCGCCGCGTCCGCCGCGTCCCGCGTCAACGGCCCCACATGCGACAGCGTGCCGAACGCGCTCGCCGGATACAGCGGCACCCGCCCGTACGTCGGCTTCAGCCCGAACACCCCGCAGAACGCGGCCGGAATCCGCACACTGCCACCCCCGTCGGTGCCCAGCGCCAGCGGCCCCGCCCCGAGCGCGACGGCCGCCGCCGCGCCCCCGCTGGACCCCCCGGCCGTGCGCGAGAGGTCGTACGGGTTCCGCGTCACCCCGCTGAGCGGCGAGTCCGTGACGCCCTTCCAGCCGAACTCGGGCGTGGTGGTCTTCCCCAGGAAGACGGCCCCGTGCTCCCGCAGCCGGGCCACGGAGGGCGCGTCCTCGTCCCAACTCCCCTGCTCCGCAATGGTCCTGGAGCCCTTCAGGGTGGGCCCGCCCCGCATCAGCAGGATGTCCTTCACGGTGACGGGCACCCCGTCCACCGCCCCGGCCGGCTCCCCGCGCCGCCAGCGCCCCTCCGACTCCCGCGCCTGCGCGAGCGCCGCCTCGGCATCGACGCGCACGAACGCGTTCACGGCCGGCTGGATCCGCTCGGCCCGCTCCAGCACCGCCCGCGCCACCTCCACGGGGCTGAACTCGCCCTTGCGGTACCCCTCGACCAGTCGTACGGCGGACAGTGCGGTCAGTTCCGTGAGCTCCGACATCCGGCCCCTCCCAGGGGAGTTCAATGCCCGGGCACGTACCCGCGCTGCTTGTCGACCACGTTGGGCAGCGGTTTGCCCGCCTCCCACAGCTCGAACAACTCCACGAACTGGGCGCCGAGTTCGTCCCGCCACCCCACCGTGTCCCCGCTCATGTGGGGCGAGACGATCAGCCCGGGGACGTCCCACAGCGGGTCGTCCGGGCCCAGCGGCTCGCGCTCGAAGACATCCAGCGCCGCCCCCGCGATCCACCGCTTGCGCAGCGCCTCGACGAGCGCGTCCTCCACCACGAGCTGCCCCCGCCCCACATTGACGAACCGCGCGGACGGCTGCATGACCCCGAAGCGCCGGGCGTCGAACATGCCGTACGTCGCCTCCGTCAGCGGCGCGGCCGCGATCACCCAGTCGGCGCGGGCCAGCAACCGGTCGAGCTCCTCCGGGCCATGCACGCCGGGCCGCGCGGTCCGCCCGACCAGGGCCGTGTGCAGGCCGAGCGCCTTGAGGCAGCGCTCGATCGCCCGCCCGATCGGCCCGGACCCCACCACACACGCCCGGCCGCCCGCCACCCGTAGCGCCTCCCGGTGCCGCCACTCCCGCCGCCCCTGCAACTCCCAGCTGCGCGGCAGGTCCTTGGCCATGGCGAGGACGAGCGCGGCGACGTACTCGGCGATCGGCGCCTCGAACACCCCGCGCGCGTTCGTCACCACCGTGTCCTCGGCGGCGACCAGTTCGGGACAGAGCAGATGGTCGACGCCCGCGCTCGCCGTGTGCACCCAGCGCGGCCGGGGCCCGCCGCCCGGCCAGGCCTCCCGCACCGCGCGGGAGGTGAAGTCCCACACCAGCAGCACATCGGCGTACGGCAGCCGCGCGGCCAGCGTCGAGGCGTCGGCGTACTCGACGGTCGCCCGCCCGGTGAGCCGCCCGAGCCGGGGACGCGGCTCGGCGTCGAGGACGAGGAGGGTCGGCCGGGGAGTCGAGGTCGAGGTCATGGGCGAAGGGAACCCCTCACGATCGAAAGCGGCCCTAGCGGCTCTAGCGGCCCCACGAGATGCGTGTGACATGCACTGATTGACCACGCTCGCACCCGAACCTACCTTCGTCAACAAGGACTTGCGCACGTTCTGTCGTCCGCACATCTCTCTCCGTGAGGCCGGTGGCTGTCATGAACGTCTCCTTCCTCGGTGGACCCCTGCCGCAGCGCGGCGTCGGTGTCATCGCCCCGTTCGACTTCGCCCTCGACCGAGAGCTGTGGCGCTGGGTCCCGGACGACGTCTCCCTGCACCTCACCCGGACCCCGTACGTCCCCGTCGAGGTGAGCCTCGACCTGGCCCGGCTGGTCTCCGAGCACGAGACGCTCCACGAGGCGGTCCGGGCGCTGAACGAGGTCGCGCCGGAGGTCGTGGCCTACGCCTGCACCAGCGGCAGCTTCGTCGGCGGGGTCGCGGGGGAGCGCGCGATGGGCGAGGCGATGACCCGCGCGGGCGCCGCGCACGCCGTCACCACCTCCGGCGCGATGCTCGCCGCCCTGGCCGAGCTGAACGCGCACCGCGTCGCCCTGGTCACCCCGTACACCGTCTCGGTCACCCAGTCCCTGGAGGAGTACCTCGCCGAGGCGGGCATCCTGGTCACCGGCCGCGCCTCGCTCGGCCTGGTCCGCCACATCTGGAAGGTCCCGTACCACGACGTGGTCGCCATGGCCCACCGCGCGGTCCGGACGACCACACCGGACGCCCTCTTCATCTCCTGTACCAACCTCCCCACGTACGACGTCATCCCCCAACTGGAAGCGGAACTGCGGATGCCGGTGATCTCGGCCAACCAGGTGACGATATGGGCGGCGCTGCGTCATCTGGGTACTCGGGCGGTGGGTCCGTACCAGGCTCTGCTCGACGAGTCGGCCAGGCAGACGTTCGGTGCGGGACCTGTTCCGCCACCGCCGGTACTGCCGGAAGAACAGGAAGGTTGGGCATGACCGCACTCGGTTTCCTCTACCCGGGCCACTCTGCCGAGGACGACTATCCGCGTATGGAGCAACTGCTCGGCAGCGACATCCGGGTGGACGTGGTGCACACCGACATCGGCGAGGACGCCCACCGCGTGGACGCCCTGCGCGAGATGGGCGCCCCCGAACGGCTGGCCGCCGGCTGCGAGGCCCTGCGTCTGTCCGGCGCGGAGGCCGTCGTCTGGGCCTGCACCAGCGGCAGCTTCGTCCACGGGTACGAAGGCGCCCAGGACCAGGTCCGCGCCCTCGCCCACGCCGCCGGCCTGCCCGCCTCCTCCACGTCCTTCGCCTTCGCCCACGCGGCCCGGGAGATCGGCGCCACCAAGGTGGCGGTGGCGGCGACCTACCCCGACGACGTGGCCCGCCTCTTCGTCGACTTCCTGGCGACGGCCGGCATCGAGGTCCTCTCCGTCCGGGGCGCCGGCATCATCACGGCGGCGGAGGTCGGCACCTGGGGCCTGGACGAGACCCTCACCCTCGCCCGCGCCGCCGACCACCCGGACGCGAACGCCCTCCTCCTCCCCGACACGGCCCTCCACACCGCCTCCCACATCCCCACCCTGGAGAAGGAACTCGGCAAACCGGTCCTCACCGCCAACCAGGTCACGGTCTGGGAGGCCCTGAGGCTGGCGGACAGGAGGGTCAACGCCCCAGAACTGGGAGCACTGTTCACACGTGAGCCGATCGTGCAGGTGTGACTCCCGGCAGACTCCCGCGCCCCGAAAGGGCAGCAGGCCTTTCAGGGGCGCGGGGAACTGCGCGAGAACCCCCACCGGACCCGCAGTCGGACACGAGGTGGGGGGTCAAAGGGGCGCAGCCCCTGTGGGTGGGACGGGTAGGGGCGGCGGGGGCGAGGGAATAACCGGAGCCACCCTCCTGTTACTAGCCCCGTACCCGCGACCCGCAGGCCGCGACCCCACCCCCAGGAGGCCCCACCGTGACCACAGCCGAGATACGAGGCGAAACCAAGGGCACCGCCCAGTTCCCCCTCTCCGTCCTCGACCTGGTCACCGTCGGCGCCGGCCGCACCGCCACGGACGCCCTCCGCACCAGCGTCACCCTCGCCCGCCAGACCGAACAACGCGGTTTCCACCGCTACTGGGTGGCCGAACACCACTCCATGCCCGGCGTGGCCTCCTCCTCCCCGGCCGTGATCCTCGCCCACCTCGCCGCCCACACCACCCGCATCCGCCTCGGCTCGGGCGGCGTGATGCTCCCCAACCACGCTCCCCTGGTCATCGCGGAGCAGTTCGGCACGCTCGAAGCCATGGCCTCCGGCCGCGTCGACCTCGGCCTCGGCCGCGCCCCCGGCACCGACGGCGCCACCGCCGCCGCCCTCCGCCGCTCGGCCCGCCTGAACGAGGGCGCCGACGACTTCCCCGAGCAGCTCGCGGAGCTGACCCGCTTCCTGGACGACGACTTCCCCGACGGCCACCCCTACCGCCGTATCCACGCGGTCCCGGGCCCGATCCAGAGCACCTCACCCGGCGGCGTCCAGTCCCCGCACCGCCCCCCGATCTGGCTGCTCGGCTCCTCCGGCTTCAGCGCCCGCCTGGCCGGCTCCCTCGGCCTCCCCTTCGCCTTCGCCCACCACTTCTCCGCGCGCAACACGATCCCGGCGCTCGACCTGTACCGCGAGTCGTTCCGCCCCTCGGCGGTCCTGGACGCCCCGTACGCGCTGATCGGCGTCTCCGCCCTCGCCGCCGACGAGGAGAAGGAGGCCCGCCGCCAGGTCAGGGCCGCCGCGCTCAACATGGTCCGGCTGCGCACCGGCCGCCCCGGTCTCGTCCCGACGCCGGAGGAGGCTGAGGCGTACGAGTTCAGCGTGATCGAAGAGGACTTCATCGACTCCTGGAACGCGGACGTCGTCCACGGCACCGTCGACGAGGTCCGCACCCGCCTCGACGACCTCCACAAGCGCACGGGCGCCGACGAGTTGATGCTCACCACCCACGCCCACAGCGCCGACGTACGCCTGCGCTCGTACGACCTGATCGCGGACGCCTACGACCTGCCGCGACTCCCTCCCGCGGAGGGCGCCGCTCAGGCCTGAGGGCAGGCCGCCGCCCCGAGCAGTTCGGCGATCCGTTCCGGCGACACCGCGCGGGAGTACAGCCACCCCTGCCCGGTGTCGCAGCCGAGCCGGCGCAGCCGCGAGGCCTGCGCGTCGGTCTCCACGCCCTCCGCCGTGACGGACAGCCCGAGCCGGTGGGCGAGCTGCACGAGGGCCTCGACGATGATCTCGTCGGCGGGGTTGGGCTGCCCGGCGTCTCCGACCTCGCCGGCGGTGGCAGGGACCCCGGCCCCGCCCGGACCCCCGTCCTCCTCCCCGTCCTCGTACTGGAACCCCCGGACGAACGCACCGTCCAGCTTCAGCACCGACACCGGCAGCCGGCTGAGGTACGCCAGGTTGGAGTACCCGGTGCCGAAGTCGTCGATGGCGATGCGGACGCCCATGTCGCTCAGGGCCTTGAGTGCCTGGAGGGGGCGGCCGGCGGAGCCCATCAGCGCGGACTCGGTGAGCTCCAGCTGCAGCAGGTGCGGGGCGAGGCCGGTCTCCGCGAGGATCTCGGCGACATCGGCGACCAGGTCGGAGTCCCAGACCTGGCGGACGGCGACGTTCACACTGACGAAGATCGGGGCCCGCTCGGGGTGGTCGATCTGCCAGCGCCGGGCCTGCCGACAGGCGGTGGCCAGAATCCACCGTCCGAGCTGGACGATCGAACCGTCCTCCTCGGCCAGTGAGATGAACCGATTCGGCGTCAACAGGCCGAACGTCGGGTGATGCCAGCGCACCAGCGCCTCGACCCCGCGCACCTCGCCCTCCGCCATACCCACCAGCGGCTGGTACTCCAGGACGAACTCGCCCCGCCCGACGGCCGCCCGCAGCGTGGACGACAGGGCCTGACGGGTCATCCGGTGGGCGTTGCGCTCGGGGTCGAACAGCGTCCAGCGGGCCTTGCCGTCGGCCTTCGCCCAGTACAGCGTGGTGTCGGCGGCCTGCATCAGCCCCGTCGCCGTCGTGCTCGCCGACTGCCGTTCGACGACCCCGATCGAGGCGGAGACGGACAGCCGCTGCCCGGCCAGGTCGAAGGGCGCCTGCAGCGCCTTGAGGACCGAGTCGGCCAGATCGGCGAGTTGCTCCGTGCCGGTGGAGTCCTCCACGAGCAGTGCGAACTCGTCACCGCCGAGTCTAGCCACCAGCGGTGCCCCGGCCGCCGCTCCGGCCGTGCGGAGCAGCGCGGCTTCATCGGCGCAGCGGGTGAGCCGCTCGGCGACGGCCGTGAGGAGCCGGTCGCCGACGCGATGGCCGAGGGTGTCGTTGACCGCCTTGAACCCGTCCAGGTCCAGGTAGACCAGGCCGATGCGGCCGGTGCCGGCCCCGTCGTACGCCTCCTGTTCGAGGGCGGCGGAGAGCTGTTCGAAGAAGAAGGTGCGGTTGGGGAGCCGGGTGACCGGGTCGTGCATCTGCAGATGGTGGAGCCTGGCCTGAAGCCGACGGTTCGCGCTGATGTCGGTGACCGAGAGCAGGACCGCCCGCTCCTCCTCGGGGAGCGGTGCCACCGAGACCTGGACCCACAGCCAGGTCCCGTCCGGCTGTTTCAGCCGTCGTGTACAGCGCAGCCGGGCCTGCCGTCCGCGCAGCACCTCGCGGTACGCGTGCCAGGTGCGGGTGTCCGAGGTCAGGTCCACCAGGTCGGCGGCGACCCGGCCCACGAGCGGCTCGGAGCCCGTCCCCAGAAGGGTCCCCATCGCCCCGTTGGCCGTGACGACCAGCCCGTCCCGGTCGACGACGGCCATGGCGAGCGGCGCGAGGGAGAAGGCGGCGGGGGTCGTGGGACTCTCCTCCGACGACTGGGTCGGCTGAGGTGGCTGAGGTGACTGGGGCGACTGAGGCCGCTGGGGCGTCTCAGACGACTGAACTGACGCATTGGCGTGACGCTCTGTAATCGCCGGCTGGAGGAGATCTGCCGCGGGCGCCGGCCCTTGGGACGTTCCGCTCACCGTTCGCTCCCGCAGTGCACTCGTTTTCGTACGGATCTCATGTGTCTCGTCGGAGCGGCCGAACCAGGTACGTAAGGGCGCTCAAGCCGTGTCCGTGCAGGAAAGTGTGCCGATCATAGAGGCTGACCCCAGGGCCTTCCAGCCACTCTCCAGTCTCCCTGAACAACGACCTGATCTGACAGATCGTTTCTGCCCCGAGCTGAACGGCTTCCCCTTTCCGTGGATCGCTTGTGACGTTCCGTGAGCGCGCGGGGTGTCGGCGGGCGTGCCCCGGGGCGCGGGCGAGCGGGGTCGAACGACCGCCCCTCACCCTTCTGGTGCAGATAAACAGGGCAAAGTACTACTAATTCCGAAAATCTGGACGCGGCGTTCCCAAGATCCACGTCCGGAGGTCCCCGTGCAGCGTCCGCTCCCCTGGAAGGACCTCCTGGGCGACCGGGCGCCCGTGCTGCGCAGTACAGCGGCCATGCTCACCTCCCTCACCGCGCTGGCCGCGACCTCCCTGATCGCGGCCCCTTCCGCCGTTCCGCTGTCGGAGCCGTGCACGCTGCGGCGCACCCAGGCGCACCACTCGGAGGGTGTTGACACCTGGAACTCCGCCTATCCACGCCCCACCCGCGACCTCGACGCCGTACTCGTATTCTTGTCATTCCCGGACGCGGCCCCTCTCACCACACCGGCCGAGCTGACCGCGGATCACTTTCCGGCCACCAGCGAGTTCTTCGAACGCGCGTCGTACGGCAAGTTCGCCCTCCGTCCCCATCCGCGCCGCGAGTGGCTGGAGATGCCCCAGCCGTCGACGGCGTACGCCATACGACGTGACTGGAACGCGACGCATCGGGCCGCCTACCTCAGGGACGCCCTCGCCACGGCCGACCCGCACGTCGACTTCTCCCGCTACGACATCGTGTACTTCGTGGCCGACCCGCACGCGCCCGGTGTCGACTCGGACGCGACCAAGGTGGTGAATCTGCAGACCCCGCTGGAGGTCGACGGCACGGGGCTGCGCCGGGTCGTCACCGTGTTCGAGCGGCACCCACCGGACCGGCTCGTCCTCGCCCACGAGACCGGCCATGTCTTCGACCTCCCCGACCTCTACCACCGCCCCGCCGACGGCAAGGGTGACTGGGACACCCATGTCGGCGACTGGGACCTCATGGGCAGCCAGTTCGCCCTCGCCCCGGACCTGTTCGCCTGGCACAAGTGGAAGCTGGGCTGGCTGGAACCCCGCCAGGTGACGTGCGTACGCGGCGCCGGGACGACCCGGCTGACGCTGGAGGCGGTGGGGGCGGGGCCGAGGGGGGCGTACGAGGGGGAGACGGAGGAGGTCGCGGAGACCGGGGAGGGCGAGGCGCGGTACGCGGGCGGAGGGGGCGGGCGCGTCGGGAGTGCGGGCGCAGGGGCCGTCGGCGGTGGCGGTGCCGCTGCCGGGGTGGCGGCCGGGGTGCGGGGGTTCGGTGCCGGCCGGGGTACGAAGCTGGCGGTCGTCCGTACGGGGCCCGACAGCGCGCTCGGGATCGAGGCGCGGGGCGCGGTCGGGAACGACGCGTCCGTGTGCACGCAGGGCGTCCTCGTCTACCGCATCCGCAGCGGGGCCGAGTCCGGCGGCGGTCCCATGGAGGTCCTGGACGCCCACCCGCGCACCGAGGCCTGCTGGGCGGAGTCCGTCTACCCGCCCCTCGCGGACGCGCCGGTGCGCGTGGGCGAGAGCTTCACGGTGCCGGGGGAGGCCGTGCGGGTGGATGTGGAGGGGCGTACGGCGTCCGGGGCGTGGACCGTGCGGATCACGACGGGCACGACGGGACGGTGAGCGCGCCGGCGCACGAAAGAAGCCCCTCGCTTCCGCGAGGGGCTTCTTTCGTGTCGTGCGCCGCCAGGGACTCGAACCCCGGACCCGCTGATTAAGAGTCAGCTGCTCTAACCAACTGAGCTAGCGGCGCCTGCTGACGTCGTAGACCTTAGCACCCTGATCGGCGGGAGGAAAAATCGATACGCGCACGGTCGCGGAGGTGCTCGACCGGGCCGCGCGCACGGCCGCCCAGAGCAGGACATCGGGCCCGGGAAGCCAAGGTCGCCGGGTGTCCGGAGCGACGAGCCAGCGGGAACCGAGCCGGCTGACACCGGGGGTGTCGCGGGCCCCGGAGCCGCCTGTGCCGCCGACGCCGTCGGAGTCCTCGGGGGCGAGCACGGCCGGGACGGTGACCGCGTCGCCGGTGCCGTGACAGAGGAGGGGCGGGACCGCGCCGGTGCGGCCGGGGGAGCCCCACTCCTCCCACTCCAGAAGGGTGGGCAACCGGTGGGCGGTGCCGGGGGAGGCGAACAGGAGCACGCGCCCGCGGTAGACGGCCACCGGTCCGGAGCCGGGGCCCTCGGTCCACAGCCGGTCGAGCATCCGCCGCCCGAAGAGCGCGGGCACGCTGACGACGTCGAAGACGGTGCCGCACGGCAGGACCACCGGGGCGGTCGGCCGTTCCTCCCAGAGGATCAGCGTGCTCCGCGGATACGTTCCTGCCGAGGCGAGCCAAGCCGCGCCCTCCGCCGTGACCCCGGCGACATCGACCCCGTCCTCCGGGTACCTGCCCGTCCCCACTCCAGCGCTCATGCACCTAGATCTACCGCCCGCCACCACCCGACCCCGGGCAGTTACCGAAAACTGGTACGGCAGGTGAGCAAGTGGGGTATCTTGCCCATCCGGCATATGCCAGAGGGTGTTTCGCGGGGCAGGGCGCCGCCGCCGCGTGGCAGGCGGCACCCGGCAAGCGCCGGTGCGCGGAGCCCCGCCCGGCCCCGGGTCTCAGATGGACTCCGGTCCGCTCACATCCCGTCCCCGAGCCAGCTCCCGCCCGTACTCGATCATCTTCTTCGCGTAGTCCTCGGTCCACTCCGCCCGCTCCGCGATGTCCGCCGGGGTCAGCCGGTCGAACCGCCGGGGATCGGCGAGCTGGGCCGCGGCGATCGCCTGGAACTCGACAGCCCGGTCCGCAGCCGCCCGAAACGCCTGCGCCAACTCCGTCGCCCGCGACAGCAACGCCCGCGGATCGTCGATCGACTCCAGATCGAAGAAGTGCTCGGGATCGCCGGCCGCCTCCGCCGGCTCGAAGAGCAGGGGCGCAGGCCGCAGCCGCGGTTCGTTCCGACGCGACGTGGGCTCCGCCATGTCTTCTCCTCCTCGTACGACGGTTCAGTGGGCCGGTCCCCGGGGGCGTCCCGGGAGGAGGGCCACCGTCCATTCTCTCGTGACCGCGCAAGTGGGCATCGAGCCCAGCCGGCGCCCCACACACCACCCCGCACACACCCACGCCCCCGAAACGCCACGTCCCGAACCCCCCGAGCGCCGTCGGCCCGACGGCGCCGGTGTAGATCAGCGCGGACGGTCGGTGGGCTCGGTGGGCTCGGTGGTGGGGGTGGGCACGGGGGTGGCCGCCAGGCTGGCGAGGAGTTTGAGGCGCTCTTCGGACGTGCTGCCCGGTTCGGCGGTGTAGAGGTTCAGGCTGTGCACGGCTCGCTGCGACACGGGCAGGTCCAGCGACTGGTACGTCAGCTCCAGGTGGCCGACCTCGGGGTGCTGCAGCCGCTTGATGCCCTCGTGGCGCAGACGGACGTCGTGCGCGGCCCACATGGTGCGGAAGTCGGCGCTGACGGTGGACAGTTCGCCGATCAGCTCGCGCAGCACCCGGTCGTGCGGTTCCCGCCCGGCCTCGGCCCGCAGCAACGCGACGGTGGCGGTGGCGCCGCCCTCCCAGTCGACGAAGAAGTCCCGGGAGCCGGGGTCGAGGAAGTGGTAGCGGGCGAAGTTCGGACGGCCGCGTCTGTCGGTGGCGGTGCGGCTGTCGAACATCGGCGCGTGCAGGGCCCGCCCGAGCGCGTTGTGGGCGATGACGTCCAGGCGTCCGTCGCGCACGAAGGCGGCGGACATCGTGATGGAGTCGAGCATCCACTGGGTGCGCGGCGGGACCTCGACGTCCCGGCGGTGGGACGGTGCGCGCCGGGCGGGCCGGGCGGCGCGGGCCAGGTCGAACAGGTAGGTGCGTTCGTCCTCGCTCAGCTCCAGGGCTCGGGCGACCGCGGCCAGGACGTCCTCGGAGACTCCGCTGATGTGGCCCTTCTCCAGGCGGGTGTACCACTCGGTGCTCACCCCGGCGAGCACGGCCACCTCCTCACGCCGCAGCCCCGGGACCCGGCGCCGGGTGCTGGTGGGCAGCCCGGCCTGCTCCGGGGTGATCTTCGCGCGGCGGCTGGCCAGGAAGTCCCGGATCTCGGTGCGGTGGTCGCTTCGGTCATCCATGCGTTTCACGGTAGCCACCCGCTTGCGAGGAGGGAGGTCGAGCTTGTACCCCCCATGAACGCGACCTTCCTCAGGGGTGAGGAAACCGGTCTTCTGGGGGACACGTACCCCGATCACGACCCCGGGAGATCAACCTTGAGTACGCGAGGAGCGACCCTCCACGCCCCCGCCCGGCCACGGACCCCACAGCCTCACCGGACACCGCCCGCCCGGCTTCCGTTCGTCGTCCACGTGCTCGCGCTGGGCACGTTCCTGATGGGCACCACCGAGTTCGTGGTGGCCGGCCTGCTGCCCGAGATCGCGGGAGACCTGCGGGTCGGCGTCGCCCGGACCGGCCTGATGATCACCGTCTTCGCGGTCGGGATGATCGTCGGCGCCCCGCTCATGGCGATGCTCACCTTGCGGTTGCCGAAGCGGCTGACCCTGATGCTCGCCCTGGGTGTCTTCGCCACAGGGCACGTCATCGTCGCCCTCAGCACGAACTTCACGCTGGTTCTGGCGGCCCGTTTCCTGACCGCGATCGCCACCGGGGCGTTCTGGGCGGTGGCCAATGTGGCCGCGGCGCGTGCCGCGGGCCCCGCGGCCAGTACCCGCGCCCTCGGTCTCGTCGGGGCCGGAGCCATGCTCGCCAACGTCGTCGGTGTGCCGCTGGGCGCGTTCGCCGGGCAGCTCATGGGCTGGCGCGGACCGTTCTGGGCGCTCGCGGCCCTCTCCGCGGCGTCCATCGCCCTGATCGCCCGCACCGTCCCGAACGACGACGGCGACCAGCAGGCGGTGTCGATCCGGTCCGAGCTGACCGCGCTGCGCTCCGGCCGCCTGTGGCTGGTGCTGGCGGCCTGCGCCACCACGACCGGCGGTGTCCTGGCGGCGTACTCCTACATCGCGCCCCTGCTGACCGACCGGTCGGCGATCGCCCCCGGCACCGTACCGCTGGTCCTGGCCGGCTTCGGCCTCGGCGCCCTCGCCGGTTCACTCGTCGGAGGCCGACTGGGCGACCGCCGCCCGCACACGGTGACCGTCGTGGCCGCCGCGGGAGCGACCCTCCTGCTCCTCGCGATCTCCCTGCTGGCCGGATACGCCGTGCCCACCATCGTCCTGGTCGCCCTGCTGGGCTTCTTCGGCCTCGGCGCCAACCCGGTGCTGATGGCCCTGGCCGTCCGCTTCGCACGCCAGGCCCCCGTCCTGGCCTCCGTCCTGACCGTCTCGGCGTTCAACCTCGGCACCGCCGTCGGCTCCAGGATCGCCGGCCTCACCCTCGACTCGTCGCTGGGAACCACCGGCCCCGCCGCGGTCGGCACCGCCATCGCCGCCCTCACCCTGATCCCCACCACCGCCCTCGCACTCCTTCGACACCGCCACTGACCCCTCACCACACTCACGCACGATCCGGAAAAGGAGCACCTCCGATGCGCGCAACCCTCCTGTACGGCGCCGGCGACGTCCGCGTCGAGAACGTCCCCGACCCCGTCGTCAAGCACCCCACCGACGCCCTGGTCCGTATCACCGCCTCCTGCGTCTGCGGCAGCGACCTGTGGCCCTACGGCTCGCACAAGCCGGAGGACGGGCCCGCGAGGATGGGCCACGAGTTCATCGGCGTCGTCGAGGACACCGGCTCGGAGGTGACCACCGTCAAGCCCGGCGACCTGGTCGTCGCCCCCTTCGCCATCTCCGACAACACCTGCGCGTTCTGCCGTGAGGGCCTGCACACCTCCTGCGCCCACGCCCAGGCCAACTTCTGGGACGGCGAAGCCGAGGAGGGCGGCCAGGCCGAGGCGATCCGCGTCCCGCTCGCCGACGGCACCCTCGTCAAGCTCCCCGTCGCCGCCGACTCCGCCCTGATCCCGTCCCTGCTGACGCTCTCGGACGTCTTCGGCACGGGCCACCACGCCGCCGTGGCGGGCGGTGTGAACGAGCGCACCCGGGTGGCCGTGATCGGTGACGGCGCGGTCGGCCTGCTGGGGGTGCTGTCGGCCAAGCGCCTGGGCGCCGAACAGATCATCCTGATGGGCCGTCACCAGGCCCGCACCGACCTCGGCCGCGAGTTCGGCGCCACCGACGTCGTCTCCGCCCGCGGCGACGAAGGCATCGAGGCCGTCCGTGAGCTGACCGGCGGGCACGGCACGCACGTCGTCCTGGAGTGCGTCGGCAACAGGCCCGCCTACGAGCAGGCCGTCGGCATCGTCCGACCCGGCGGCGTCATCAGCCGCGTCGGCGTCCCGCAGTACGAGGAGGCACCGATCGGCTTCGGTAGCCTCTTCCGCCACAACATCCGGCTCGCCGGCGGACCGGCTCCGGTCCGCGCCTACATCGAGGAGCTGATGCCCGACATCCTCGACGGCACCATCGAGCCCGGGAAGGTCTTCGACGCCACCACCGACCTCGACGGCGTCCCGGCCGGCTACCAGGACATGGCCGACCGCAAGAGCCTGAAGGTCCTCATCAAGCCCTGAACCCGGACATCGGTGGGGGTGCGGCGCAGGCCGTACCCCCACCCCGCCGTCAAGGCGCCCATCCCACCCGATGCTCCGCCAGCGTCGCCAGCACCGCGTGGTTCGCCTCCCAGCCGTCCGGGAACTTCACGGTCACGCCCAGCTGGACCGGCTCGGTGGACGGATGGTCGTCGAGCAGGTCGGTGACGCCCGCCCGGCACACCACGATGCAGGCGTGCCGGTGCCGGGAGGCGAGGACGCACAGCCGTCCGGTCTCCAGGTGGAACGCCGTCGCGTCGGGGCGCCCGGAGAGCGGATGGAGGACGACCGTCACGTCGTACTCCCGGCCCTGCAGCCGGTTCGCCGTGTCGACCACCACGTCCGCGACCCCCAGCTCCGCCAGCGCGGCGCGCACCGCCGCGGCCTGGTCGCGATGGGCCGTGCCGACGGCGATCCGGTCGGCGGTCAGCGGCACGGGCTCCTCGGAACGCTCCGAGGTCGCCGCCCCGCCCCGGTCGAGGAGCCGCCGTACGACCTGCGCCACGGCCCGCACCGCCTCGGGGTCCGTGCGGGGTGTGTGCCGGGCCGGCAGCTCCAGCAGCCCCCACCCCGACTCGGCGGCCTCGTCGATGACCCGGTCCGGGCCGGAGCCGTCCGACGGCACCGCGAACCCGAGCCGCCGGTCCCCGTGGTCCGTGCCGCTGCGGAAGGGCGTGAAGGGATAGAACGCGTCGGAGACCAGGGGCGCCGCCGACGCCGGGAGCCGCCACGACACCGGCAGCCGGTGCTGCGGCAGCTCGGGGTTGTGGGCCAGCAGCGTCGTCACCGCCGAGGCCGACGGGTCGTACGACAGCCCCGCCCACTGCTCGCTGCCCACGATCGCGAACGGGTCCAGCTGCCCCGGGTCACCCACGAACAGCGCGCGCTCGAACAGCCCCGCCACGGCCAGCAGCGCGTCCGACCGCATCTGGTACGCCTCGTCGACGATCGCGTGCCGCCACGGCTCGACGCCCTTGACGTGCGCCCACTTCGCGGCCGTGGAGATCACCACGTCCAGCCCGGCCAGATCGGCCGCCTTCGTCGACTTCCGTACGTTCGGCAGGGCGTCCAGCGCCTTGTCGTACGGGTCGCTGTCGCTGCTGTGCAACCGGCCGACCGGGAGTTCCGGGTCCTTCTCGGCGAGCCGGATCACCAGGTCGTCCACCTGCGCGTTCGTCTGCGCGATGACCATCAACGGGCGCCCGGCGGAGGCGAGTTCGAGCGCGGCGCGCACCACGAGCGTCGACTTCCCGGCACCGGGCGGCGAGTCGACGACGACACCGCGCGCGTCGCCGTGCAGCGTGTCGCGCAGGATGGCGTCGGTGGCGCGGCCGGCCGCCGCCCCCGGGTCGAGCACGGCCTCGGCGGGGGTCATAGGACGTCCTCCTCGGTCACCGGGTCCGGCAGGGGTACGGCGTCGGGCTCACCCGGCGGCCCGCCGTGCGTCCACGGTGTCTCCTCCGGGTCGGGCAGCTTCGCCCCGCCCCGCTGGTCGTGTTCGAACAGGGTGAAGCAGAGCACGTCCCCCTTCTCGGGGACCGACCCCACCTCCGGCTCCTTGCCCCGCCCCATCTTGTCCATGATCCGCAGCACCAGCAGGCTCTCGCGTCCGTCGGCCGCCTCGCCCGGCTCGTGCCCCACGAACTCCGCCGTCTGCGGCTTCCCGCCCAGCGAGCGGTACACCTTCGCGCGCTCCCCGAGATGCGGCCGGTCCCGCGTCGCCACGGTGACCAGGGGCCGGGGGCTCGGCCGCTTGCCCTCGCTGTACGCCATCACCACGTCCACGACCTCACCGACGAACGCCTCACCGGACAGCCGTCGCCCGGCCATCACGAGGGGGTCGTCCAGGGCCTCCTGGGCGTCGAGGCGGGCCTGTTCACGCTCGCGCGCGGCCAGCTTGTTCGCGGCGGTGACCGCGTCGTCGACGCGCGGCTGCGGGGGCTCCCCGGCGACGATCCGGTCCCGGTGGCCGGTGAAGGACCAGCGGTCGCGGGTCCACCGGTCGGCCGCGTGGGCGCCCTCCGGCAGGGCGCGCAGCAGATCCAGGCCGTGCCAGACCGCGTCCCAGGTGGGCCGGGTGCGGCTCTCCACCAGGTCGCGGATCTCCTGCTCGGCGGTGGTCAGCGCACCCAGCCGGTCGTCGGCCTCCAGGCCGTCCTCGGCGGCGGCCAGCGCGAGCCGCGCCCGGTCGTACCGCTCGACGGCCGGGGCCAGCAGCTTGTTGTCGAACGCCGGATCGGTCGCGGGTCCGGCGGGCGGGCACAGCAACTGGCCCTCGGCGTCCCGCGCCAGCTCGGCCCGCCGCGCCGCCGCCTCGCCCGACTCCCCCTCCGGCGGGTCGATCCAGGCGAGCAGCGACCCCAGATGCTGGTCCTCCACCCCGGACTGGCCGGTGGCCCAGTGCTTCGACAGCAGGTCGGTGAGGGCGAGCAGCAGCGAGGAGCCCGGCACCCGCGCGCGCTCCCCGAAGTGCGTGAGCCACCGCCCGAGCAACGGCACCCGCGGCGGCGCCGGATGGGGTGCCTCCGGGTCCTGCTCGGCGGTGCGCCGGAACCGCATGGAGCGCCCGAGGAGCCGTACGAAGTCGATGCCCGTCCGGCTCGGCAGGATCAACTGCGGGGCGTCCGCGCACAGTTCGACCTCGACCTTGACGCGTTTGCCGGTCTCTGGGTCGGTCTCGTTGCGCTCGGCGGCCTCCACCATGTCGGCGTAGCCGTCCACGTAGGGCAGGACGATGTCCGCCAGTTCGGCGAGGAACGCGAAGCGCAGGTCACGGTCGCGGGGCTGGGGCACCACCAGCAGCCGGGGCGCGTCCCGGTCGGTGCCGACGAGCGCACCGAGCGGGGCCCCGGCCTCACCGGCGGTGATGAGGGGCACGAGGACGAGGGGGTGGGCGGAGAGATGCCGGTGCAGGACGGTGGCGGCGGGCTGGGCGCGGCCCGTGCTGACGGCTTCGAGACGGGCGAGGGTGGCGATCAGCGACACGGAACCCCCTCCGGCGCCGGGCCGGGAAGGGTGGCCGGCGCCGGGGGCGGGCCGGCGGTGCCGAGCCCGGCGGCTCCCAGCGCCTCCGCCCGTAGCTCCGCCGCTCTGCGCAGCGCGGCCACGGCCGGGTCGTCCGGGTCGCCGGCGTGGCCGTGGGCCGCCGCCAGGACGTCGTCGACGGTCGTGAGGCCGCCCAGCTCCGCCCGTGCGGCCCGGCCCAGGGAGGTCACCGCGCCCTCCGTGCGGGAGCGGGCCCGGCAGTGGAAGGCCAGCTCGCATGCGGCGAGGCACTCGGGGGCGTAGGTCGCGGACAGGGCCTCGACGGCCGTCGTCAGCTGCTCCCGGGGCAGGTCCGGGGCGAAACAGGTGCCCTCGGGGAGGTCGTCCGCGATCTCCTCGATGCGGGTCAGCCGGGTCAACTGGCGCCGGGTGACCGCCCGTTGCTTGCGGATGTCCACCGCCGCGGCCGTCGGGAGGTTGGTGAAGTCCTTGGGGCAGACCAGCAGCACCCGGTGGCGGACCTCCGGCGCGGGGGCGCCGCCGCGGGCCTCGCCGCCGAGCCGGGCGGCGACCTCCTCCAGCGCCAGCACGTACACCGCGGACTGGCGGGCGGCGGCGCCCACCTTCGCCGGGTCCGCCGAACCGTCCAGCATCGGGAAGGACTTGATCTCGACGACCGACCAGGTGCCGTCCGGGTGGACCACCACCGCGTCCGGCTCCAGGAACGCGGGGGAGCCAGCGACGTCGAGCGCGAGCATGGGGTGGTCGAGCAGGGTCCAGCCGCCGGCGTCCGTGGCCTCGCGCAGCGCCAGCGCCGTACGGGCGGCGCGGCCCTCGGGGCCGACGGCGGCGAGGTCGGGGACCGAGGCCGAGGCCGGCGGCTCGGCACCGGGGTCCAGTCTCTCGTGGACCAGCCGCAGCAGTTCGGCGCCGCCGTCCGCCTTGACCCGGGCCTCGAAGGCGTTGCCCCGCATGAACGCGAACTGGGACTGGCCGAACGCGGAGGGCGAGCCGAGCGCACCCGCCAGGACCGCCTTGTTCACCCCCGCCCCGTCCAGCAGCGCGCGGCGCTCACAGCCCGGGTTGGCCGCGAGCGCGGCGAGGGCGCGCGCGTCCAGCGCCTTGGGTGGGACCTCGGGTCCGCGCAGCTCAGCGAGCCGCTGCCGCAGCGCCGTCCCCTGCTTCCGAGGGGGCGGCACCCGGCTCGGGTTCGATGATCCGCTGCCGTGGAATTCGCTCACCCGGGGAAGTCTGGCACTCACCACTGACAATTGGGGAAATGGAGGCCCGAGAGGCGGCCGTGACCGCGGCGGCGGGTGCCTCCACGGGCCGTCGGCCGCCGCCGTCGAACAGGCCCGCGGCCGTCGTGCCGAGGCCGAGGGAGGCCCGCCACTGGTCCGCGAGTCGCAGCACCAGCGGGGTCAGCAGCAGGCCCGCCCCCATCACGGCGGCGCCCGCCACCGCGTCGAGGAAGTAGTGGTTCGCGGTGCCCATCACGACGATCGTGGTGATCAGCGGATACGCGACGGCCGCGATCCGCACGAGCGGTGAGCCCCCCGCGAAGCGCCACAGGATCACCCCGCACCACAGGGCCCAGCCGACGTGCAGGCTCGGCATCGCCGCGTACTGGTTGGTCATGCCACCCAGGCCCCGGGGCGCGCTGGCCTCGCCGCCCCACCAGCCCCACGCGCTGTAGTGGGCCATCGTGTCGACGAAGCCGTGGGAGGGGTCGAGCAGCCGGGGCGGGCAGGTGGGCAGCAGGGTGAAGCCGATCAGGCCGATGAAGGTGGAGGTCAGCAGCCAGGTGCGGGCCGCACGGTAGCGCACGGTGCGGGACCGGAAGAGCCAGACCAGGAGCGCGGGGGTGACCAGGTAGTGCAGCGAGGCGTACCAGAAGTCGGCGGGTATCCCGATCCAGGGTTCACGGGTGAACAGACGGTTCAGCGGATGCTCGGCGTTGAGCCGGAACGCCTTCTCGATCCGCAGGATCGCCAGACCGTGCTCGACGGCGTGGGAGGTGTCGCCGCGGGCGAGCAGCCGGCCTGCCGAGTACGCCCCGTACACCAGCAGGATCAGCGGCAGCTCGGTCCACCAGCGGAGCCGCGTGCCAGGCGCCCCCTCGGTAACCGGTGCGCCGGTCGTTCTGGTGGCCGGTGCCTCGGTCGCCTCGGTCTGCGGCATCCGAACGTCCTCCCCCGTCTGTGCGCGTCGACGCGTCGATGTTCATCTGTGTGTGGTGCTGGTGTGGCCCTTGAGCAAGACGATGTCCAAGACGCTGGGATCGCCTGTCGGGTTGCCCCACGACAGCGTGAGCGATGATGGGAGCATCCGCCTCCCATTTCTCCCTTCTCGCAGAAGGCCCCCGGAAAGGTCGCTCATGGCACCGCGCATCCTGCTGGCCCGGCACGGACAGACGGAATGGTCCCTGCTCGGAAAGCACACCGGCAGGACGGACATCCCGCTCCTCGAAGAGGGCCGGCGCGGCGCGAAGCTCCTCGGGGAGCGTCTGCACCGGCCGCCCCTGCACGGGCTGCCCGGTGTCGACGTCCGGACGAGTCCCCTCTCCCGCGCGCGTGAGACGTGCGATCTGGCCGGCTTCGGCGACCGCGCCACCGAGTGGGACACGCTCATGGAGGTCGACTACGGGGCGTACGAGGGGCTCACCCCGGCCGAGATCCAGGCCTTCCGGCCGGGCTGGCTGATGTGGCGCGACGGCGTTCCCGAGGGGGAGACGCTTCAGCAGCTCGCCGCGCGCGCGGACGAGGTGGTGGCGTGGGCGCGGAGCGAGGACCGCGATGTGCTGGTCTTCGCCCACGGCCACGTCCTGCGGTCCATAGCCGCCCGCTGGCTGGGACTCGACCTCGGCTTCGCCGCCCGCGTCCGCCTCAACCCGACGTCCCTGTCGGTCCTCGGCTGGGCCTACGGCGACCCGGCGATCGAGTCCTGGAACGACACGGGGCACCTGGCGGGCTGAGCCCGGGGCGGGACCCCGGGGCGGGAGACCGGGGACCGGGCCGGGCGCCTGCGGCTACGCGCTCCGCGCGACCCCCGCGTGCCGTTCCAGGAACGCCGACACCCCCGACGCCCGCCGGTGCGGCAGCAGCACCCGTGCCGTACCGGCCAGCATCTGCTGGACGCGGGAGGACTGGACCTCGTCGAGGAGGTCGAGGACCCGCATACCGGCGGCCGCGGCCTCGTCGGGACGCCCCCCGCGCGCGAGGTCGTCCGCCAGCTCGGCGGTGTAGAGCGCGATGTTCCGGGTGAAGTGCGGGTTCTGCAGACCGGCCGCCCGGCGCGCGTGCCGGGCCGCCCGGGGCCAGTCGCCCAGCGTGGACCAGCACTGCGCCTCCAGGCCCTCCAGCTCGGCCTCCCCGTAGAAGCTCATCCACTCCGGGTCGGCCTCAGCGGCCCCCCGCCCGAACAGGGCGTGCGCGCGGGCCAGCGCCTGCGCGCACCCGGTGCGGTCCGCGAGCCCGGCCCAGCCGCCCGCCTCCCGCAGCGCCAGCAAGGACATCAGCCGGGGTGATCCCAGCGGCCGGGCGACCCGCTGCGCGGCCTGCGCCGCCCGTACTGCCTCGCGCGGCCGGCCCGCGTCCCGCGCGAGGAACGCCGTGTTGCAGAACGCGTGCGCCTCCAGACCCGGGTCCCCGGACATCCGGGCCGTGGCGAGCGCCTCCGCGTAGTGCGAGCGGGCGTCGTCGAACCGCCCCGAGTCATGGGCCAGCCAGCCCACGGAGATGGCCAGTTCGCCAGCCCCCGCGTACAGCCGGTCGGCGGTGGCCTGCCGGGTGGTGCCCGCGTCGAGCAGTGCGTACGCGGCCCGCAACGGCGCCGAGGCCCTGCGGTACAGCCCGTCCGCCCCGTGCCGGTCGTCGAGCAGCCGGATCTTGCGTACGGCCGCTTCGAGGGCCCCCGCCTCGCCCGTGCCCGCCCGGTGCACGGGCCGGGTCGTGGCCGAGGCCGCGCCACCGAGGGCGAAGGGGCCGAAGGAGGCGGCCGCCATCGCGGCGGTGCCTCCGGTCATGAACGCGCGACGCTGCACGTCGCTCTCCTCGTCGTTCTGGTACGCCTGGTGCGTGCCCCGCCGGCCGCGCACGTAGCCCGTGTCGCCCCGCGGATCCTGCATGTCGTACATCTCTTGCGTGTCATACGGCTCGTACGCCCCTTCCGTCTCACCCCCCCTTCCGTATGAGGAGTGCGAGCGGCTCTTGTTGCGAGGGGAGGGCGCCTCGTCGGCGGGGCGCGCCCCCCGACCGCGTACCTCCGCGCGGGGCGCGAAACCCAGGTCGGTCAGCGATCGGCCGGGAAACATATGCAGGAACACCCGTTCGTACGCGTAGTTGGGGCAGCGGATCTCGCCCGCCTCGACCCGTCCGACGTACCGCGCGTCACAGCTCACCCGCTCGCCGATCTCACGCGCGGCCCGCCGTACCGCAGCGGCGAACTCGCCCGGCGAACGCTGCCCGCGCAGCTGCCTGAAGACGAGATTCGGCCGTTGGGGACGGGGGGACTGGGACGAGGTCACCGATGACGACGTCATGGCCGGGCCCTCTCTCGCGAACCGTCGAACCATGCCGGATTCAGTAAGACTTGTATGCGTGCTGCACGGTTGGTTCCGCTGTGTCCGGCGGGGCAAGAACGTACCCGCCCCCTCGGGGCCCCCGCGCGAGGTTTGGCTACAAACCGGATATCTCATCCACGATCTGCCATGAACTGCCATCCTTTGCGGCGCAGTTCCGCCGTAGCCGTTGACGGGGCGGCGCGTTGGGCAGGGCGCTGGTAGGCGTGGGAGGCCCGGATGAAGAACCTCGAACCCCGTTCCGATTGCGACCTGGTGACCGTGCCCACGCGGCAGGGGCTGGAGGCGGTGGACATCCTCCGTCGGGGCGCCCTCGACGCGGTGGGGCCCGTCATGACGGTCGGTCCCGTGCTGCACGACGACACGCGTGACACGCTCGGCTTCCTGGTGCCGTCCGGTACGGCGGACGCGTGGGACGTGCCGGGGAGCACGTGCACGCAGAGCGACGGGCGGGGGGCCGTGCTGGCTCCTCCGGAGGGGGCGGGCTGGTTGTTGCCGCCGGGGGAGGCGGACCTCGCGACCGATCCGACGGTGCTGCGGGCTGCGCTGGGCGAGGCGGCGCGGTTGATCGAGGCGGCGGACAACTGCCGTTGATTTCGGCGCCGGTCGCCGTAGGGGGTCCGTTCGCCGGCGGGTGCGGGTTGGTCGTGGCTTGTCGCGCCCCCGCGGCGGAGCCGCACAGTGACACAGCCCCGCGCCCCTGAAGGGGCGCTTCCGGCGGCCGGCGCGTACAGGGTGTCCCGCGTCCGATAATGGGTTCATGGGCAGGTCGAAGAAGGGGCGCGGGCGGCGTGGGCAGGATGTCGACGCCGTGGTCGAGGAGGTCGACGGGGGGCTCGCCGAGCTGCTTCCCGATCGGGAGCGGGCCCGGGCCTGGACGCTGCTGGTCGACGGGGCGCCGCAGTCGCACGTCGATCTCGACGATCCGGCGTATCTGTCCTTCGAGTACCAGCGGCGGCTCGGGCATGTGATCGATCTGGTCGCCCCGGCCGGACGGCCCGTGCACGCCGTGCACCTCGGCGGAGGCGCCTTCACCCTCGCCCGGTACGTCGCCGCCACCCGCCCCCGCTCCACCCAGCAGGTCGTCGAGCGCGACGCGGCCCTCGTCCAACTCGTCCGGCGGGAGCTGCCGTTGGACCCGAACGCACGGGTACGGGTGCGCTCGACCGATGCGCGCGAGGGGCTCGCGAAGGTGCCCGACGGCTGGGCGGACCTGGTGATCGCCGACGTGTTCAGCGCGGCGCGCACCCCGGCGCACCTGACGTCGACGGAGTTCCTCACGGACGTACGGCGGGTGGTGAAGCCCGGCGGTTGCTACGCCGCCAACCTCGCCGACGGCCCGCCCCTGGCCCATCTGCGCGCCCAGATCGCCACCGCGGCCGTCGTCTTCCCCGAACTGGCGCTGGTCGCCGACCCGACCGTGCTGCGGGGCAAACGATTCGGCAACGCGGTGCTCGTCGCCTCCGACCGACCGCTCCCCCTCGCCGAGCTGACCCGCCGCGCCGCCTCCGACCCGCACCCCGGTCGCGTCGAACACGGCCGCGCGCTCACCGACTTCACGGGCGGAGCGGTGCCGGTGACGGACGCGGCGGCGACCGCCTCACCGGCGCCCCCTTCGTCGGTGTTCCGCTGAGCGGACCGCCCCCCCCCGACACCCTCAGAAGTTCTGGACGTCCACCCGGGGCGCGCTGTCGTGCCAGGTACAGAACACCGACACCCGGTCCGCACCGGCGGCGAAGTCGACCCGGATCCACGTCTCGGTCTTCCACACCTGCATCGACCAACCCGAGCCGGGCGTCGCGGACACGAGGGTCGCGTACTCCTCGCCGACGGAGAAGACCACCCGGCCGCCCTCGGTGTCGTAGGCCTTGACCTCACCGGCGTCGGCCGAGTCACCCGGGTCGGCCGGGGCGCCGGTGCCCGGACGGGGGCTGGACTCGGCGGACTTGGAGGGTTCGGACGGGGTCGGCGACGGCTCGTCGTCGCCGTTCTTGCCGTTCTCCTTGTCGCCGTCCTTCTGCTCCCCGGCGCTCCGCGACGGTTCCGGGAGCGCTGTCGGCGTGATCGGCGCGGGCACGCCCTGGGCCTGCGCGTCGGCGGCCGTGATGGGCAGGGCCCGGGGCGGGTCGTAGGCGGTGCCGGCCAGCACCGTGTGGACGCCCCACCACGTCAGCGTGACCGCCGCGCCCGTGGCGAGCAGCCAGGCCAGTAGGTGGAGGATTCCTCTGCGCATCGCGGCCATACTGCCCCACGAGCCCCGCTGGTGTCGTGGTCGGAGGAGTTATCCACAGGCCCCGACCGGCCTCTGCCGTTTGGCGTACGGTGCGGCGCATGGCAAGTGTGCTCGTGGTCGAGGACGACCAGTTCGTACGCTCGGCGCTGATCAGGCATCTGACGGACGCCGCCCACACCGTGCGCAGCGTCGGTACGGCGCTGGAGGCGCTGCGCGAGGTCGCGCATGTCCGCTTCGACGTGGTCATCCTCGACCTCGGGCTGCCCGACCTCGACGGCTCGGAGGCACTGAAGATGCTGCGCGGCATCACGGACGTCCCGGTGATCATCGCGACCGCGCGGGACGACGAGTCGGAGATAGTCCGGCTGCTGAACGCGGGCGCGGACGACTACTTGACCAAGCCGTTCTCCGTCGAGCACCTGGCCGCCCGGATGGCGGCCGTGCTGCGCCGCTCCCGCGCCTCGGGCGGCGAGGCGCCGTCCACGGTGATCCGGGTCGGCGGCCTCGCGATCGACCCGCTGCGGCGCCAGGCCGAGCTGGACGGCGTCCGACTCGACCTCACCCGGCGAGAGTTCGACCTGCTCGCGTTCCTCGCCGGCCGGCCCGGTGTGGTCGTCGCGCGCAAGGAGCTGCTGGCGGAGGTGTGGCAGCAGTCGTACGGCGACGACCAGACCATCGACGTGCATCTGTCCTGGCTGCGCCGGAAGTTGGGGGAGACGGCGGCGCGACCCCGCTATCTGCACACCCTCCGGGGCGTCGGCGTGAAGCTGGAGCCACCGGCGCCGGGGGCCCGGCGATGAGGTGGGCGCCGGTCGGGGCGTGCGGGGTGGTGCGGCGATGAGGTGGGCGCCGGTCGGGGCGTGCGGGGTGGTGCGGTCATGAGGTGGGCGCTGGTCAAGGTGTGCCTGGCGGTGACGGCCATGGTCGTGGTGGCCTTCGCGGTGCCGCTCGGGCTGGTCGTCAAGGAGATGGCGCGGGACCGGGCGTTCTCGGGCGCCGAGCGGGAGGCGGCCGCGATCGCCCCGGCGCTCTCCATCACCACCGACCGGGAGCAGTTGGAGCGGGTCGTCGCCGCGGCCGGGTCGGACGACGGGATGGCGGTGCACCTGCCGGCGGACGGCGCGGGGACCGCCCCGCTCGACCTGGGCCGACGGCGCGCCTCCGACGAGGACATCGCGGCCGTGCGGAAGCTGGGCCGCGCCTCCACCACCGAGGTGCCGGGCGGGTCGACGCTGCTGCAGCCCACCGCGCTCAGCTCCGGTGAGATAGCGGTCGTCGAGGTGTATGTGCCCGAGTCGGAGGTGAGCAACGGGGTCGCCACGGCGTGGGCGGTGCTCGCCGGGGTGGGCGCGCTGCTGATCGTCGGCTCGGTCGCGGTGGCCGACCGGCTCGGGGTGCGGATGGTCCGGCCCGCGCGGCGGTTGGTCGAGAGCGCGCGGGAACTGGGGGAGGGGCAGCTGGGCGCGCGGGTGCCGGAGAAGGGGCCGAAGGAGCTGCGGCTGGCGGCGGTGGCGTTCAACGCGATGGCGGACCAGGTGGTGCGGTTGCTGGCGAACGAACGGGAGCTGGCGGCGGACCTGTCGCACCGGCTGCGCACACCGCTGACCGTGCTGCGGCTCAACGCGGCCTCCCTCGGTGACGGGCCGGCCGCCGAACAGACGCGGGCGGCGGTCGAGCAGCTGGAGCGGGAGGTCGACACGATCATCCGCACGGCACGGGAGGCGAAGCCGCAGACGGCGGTGGCGGGGCCCGGCGCCGGGTGCGACGCGGCCGAGGTGGTCCGGGAGCGGATGGCGTTCTGGTCGGCGCTCGCCGAGGACGAGGGCCGCAAGTGGCGGGTGGCCGGGGTCGAGCGCCCGGTCCGCATACCCGTGGCCCGGGCCGACCTGGCCGCCGCGCTGGACGCCCTGCTCGGCAATGTCTTCCGGCACACGGGGGAGGGCACGGCGTTCGCGGTCGACGTTCACAACGGCGAGGACGCGGTGATCGTTCTCGTCTCCGACGCCGGTCCGGGCATCGCCGATCCCGAGGCGGCGATGGCCCGGGGCCGGGGCTCCGGCAGCGACGGCTCGACCGGTCTGGGCCTCGACATCGTGCGCCGCCTCGCCGAGTCGACCGGCGGCGATGTGCGCATCGGGTCGTCGGTGCTGGGCGGGACCGAGGTGCGGATCTGGATCCAGCTGAACGGCGGCGGCGCGACGGACGGCAGGGCCGCGGGACGGAAGGGACACCGGGGCGCTTCCATACGCCGGCGCAAACACACCGGGGCCCTCTCCGCCCTCGGGCGGTCACGCACGTCGTCGTGATCGGGCTTGTGCGGTGGCCGTGTCCCGTATGAGAGTGCATGTCCGTGAGTGATGTGGCTCACGTGTGTGACGGTCACGTTTCGACAACCAGGGATTACGTTTCAACAAAGGGGGACAAGAAGTCTTGACTCATGACATGACATAGAGCTGTTATGGCGGCCACCGTGTTCGGTCGAGTTGGTTTCTGATTGTTTTCGATCAGTAGCCGGCGAGGGCCATTGAGACCGAACCACCTGTCCCCCAGGGAGCCGTACATGCATCTCACACCTTCCGGTCTCTCCGTCCCCGGCACGAGCCGCCGCACCCTGCTGCGCGGCATAGGCGGGGCCGCGGCACTCGGCGCTGGAGTCCCCCTGCTCAGCGCCTGCGGAGGCAGCGGCAGCAGCGCCGGTGACTCGAAGACCGTCACCGTCGGCTCCAACGCGTCGGACGCGGTGCCGAAGAAGGCGTTCGCCGAGATCTACGCGGCCTTCAAGAAGCAGTCCGGGCTCACGGTCGACGTGAACACCAAGGACCACAACACGTTCCAGGAGCAGATCAACTCCTACCTGCAGGGCACGCCGGACGACGTGTTCCACTGGTTCGCGGGCTACCGCGCGCAGTTCTTCGCGGCCAAGGGACTGGCCACCTCGATCGACGAGGTGTGGGACAAGATCGGCGGCAACTTCCCCGAGGCGATGAAGGGCCTCAGCAAGGGCGAGGACGGCAAGTACTACTTCGTGCCGCTGTACACGTACCCCTGGGCGCTCTTCTACCGCAAGAGCGTCTTCCAGGAGAAGGGCTACGAGGTTCCCACC
Source organism: Streptomyces sp. SP18BB07 (assembly GCF_036322545.1). Lineage (NCBI taxonomy): Bacteria > Bacillati > Actinomycetota > Actinomycetes > Kitasatosporales > Streptomycetaceae > Streptomyces > Streptomyces sp. SP18BB07. The sequence continues at coordinate 1,144 of NZ_JAQYWT010000333.1, read as the reverse complement.
ACGTGGGACCAGCTGATGGCCCTGTGCAAGCAGATGCAGAAGGACAAGCTCGTCCCGATCGCGTTCGGCGACAAGGACGCCTGGCCGGCGCTCGGCACCTTCGACCAGATCAACTTCCGCACCAACGGCTACGACTTCCACGTCGAGCTGATGGCGGGCAAGGCGTCGTGGACGGACGCCAAGGTGCGCAAGGTCTTCGACCTGTGGGCGGAGCTGCTGCCGTACCACCAGGAGGGCGCCGTCGGTCGCACCTGGCAGGACGCCGCGCAGACCCTGGCGTCGAAGAAGGCGGGCATGTACCTGCTGGGCACCTTCGTGGGCCAGCAGTTCACCAACAAGGCCGACCTGGACGACCTCGACTTCTTCGCCTTCCCGGAGATCGACCCGGCGTACGGCCAGGACACCGTCGAGGCCCCCACCGACGGCTTCATGATGAGCAAGGCCCCGAAGAACAAGGCCGGCGCCGTCAAGCTCATGGAGTTCCTCGGCACCCCCGAGGCGGAGCAGATCTACCTCAAGGCCGACCCGAACGTGGTGGCCGCCTCCACCAAGGCCGACACCTCCGCGTACTCGCCGCTGCAGAAGAAGGCGTACGAGATGATCTCGAACGCCAAGAGCCTCACCCAGTTCATGGACCGGGACAGTCGCCCCGACTTCACCTCCACGGTGATGCAGCCGGCGCTGCAGAAGTTCATCCGCGACCCCAAGGGCGTCGACAGCCTGCTCTCGTCCATCGAGCGGCAGAAGAAGACGATCTTCGCGTCCTGACGACCGACCGTCCTGACGATCGACCGTCCTCACGACTGGATGACCTCCTGACATGACGACCACCCCCACCGAGAGCCCGGAGGCGGCCACGCCGCCTCCGGGCTCCGGCCCTGCCGCAAAGACCTCCACGACCGCCACCAAGGTGCCCCAGGGGCACCGGCGGCTCCTCACCCGCCGGGACAGGCTGACGCTGGGTCTGATGGCGGGTCTGCCGACGATCCTGCACGTCGCCCTCGTCTGGGTGACGGCCCTGGCGTCGATCCTGCTGGCCTTCACCACCTGGGACGGCATCGGCTTCGACTCCATCAAGTGGGTCGGGCTGCACAACTTCACGGAACTGTTCACCAACAACCCGCAGTTCTGGCCCGCCGTCGAG
>NZ_JAQYWT010000332.1:0-306 GCF_036322545.1 Streptomyces sp. SP18BB07 | reverse complement strand
GGGCGGGTGTTGGGTTGGGTGTGGGGTCCGTAATTCGATTCGCCGGGTTGGGCGGGGATTGGGGGTGCGGCGCAGGGGTGGGGGTTCGGGTTTGAGCTGGGGGGGGGGGGGTGCGTCGGGGGGTGGGGGTGGGTGGGGGGGCGGTATTGCGGTGGGCGGGGGTGGGCGGGGCATGGGGCGGGGGCCACGGGGTGGGGTTGCGGGTTTGCGCGGGGGGGGGGGGGGGGGGGCGGGGGGGGGGGGGGGGGGGGGGTTGCTCGCGCAGTTCCCCGCGCCCCTTTCGAGGCCTGCGGCCGTCTCGAGGAG
>NZ_JAQYWT010000331.1:0-438 GCF_036322545.1 Streptomyces sp. SP18BB07 | reverse complement strand
GGGCAGGTAGCCGTGCGTCGGCTCTGGGGTTGTCTCATTCTTTGCGTCGCCACCGTTGCGGGGTTCCTCCTCCACGACATCCGCGACAGCGCGGCGGCTCACAAGAAAGCAAGAGAACACTTCAGAACTCCAGTCACACAACGAAATCGGGTATGCCGGCTACAGGAGTATAGGACGAGGCGGGGGGCGGGGGGGGGGGGGGGGTGGGGGGGGGGGGGGGCGGGGGGGGGGGTGGGGGGGGCGGGGGGAGGGGCCGGGCGGCAGGGCAGGGCGGGCGCGGGGGGGAGGGGGGGGGGGGGGGGGGGGGGGGGGGGGGGCGGGGGGGGGGGGGGGGGGTGGCGGGGCGCGCGCCGCGGGCGCGCGGGAGCGCGGCGCCGCTCACGGGCCCCCGCGCAGCGACACCCTCCAACAACCCCGCCAACACAAACTAATCTATCC
>NZ_JAQYWT010000330.1:0-346 GCF_036322545.1 Streptomyces sp. SP18BB07 | reverse complement strand
CGACCGTACGCGCGACCACATCGCCCCCGACGGCCGTACACGCGACCACCGCGACGGCGGTCGCCCCGGCCCCCCCCCCCCCCCCCCCCCCCCCCCCCCCCGCCGCCCCCCCCCCCCCGCCCCCCCCCCCCCCCCCCCGCCGGGCCGCCGCGCCCGGCCCCCCCCCCCCCCCCCCCCGCGGGGGGGGCGGGGGGGGGGGGGGGGGGGGGGGGGGGGGGGGGGGGGGGGGTGCGACCGCCGTCGCGGTGGTCGCGTGTACGGCCGTCGGGGGCGATGTGGTCGCGCGTACGGTCGCCGTCTCGTCGGCCATTTCGTGTACGGGGGTTTTCGTGGTGGGGGTCACGGG
>NZ_JAQYWT010000329.1:0-24930 GCF_036322545.1 Streptomyces sp. SP18BB07 | reverse complement strand
TCTTCACCGACCGCGACCACCTCGTCGAAGCAGTCCGCAGCGGCCTGCGCCAAATCCAACGACAACCCCACCTGATCGACGGTTGCCTCGCCGAAACAGGCCTCCCGCTTGATGCGACAACTCAACGGAAAGGTCAGTAACCGATGCCCAACTCCAGGGAGCAAACCTCGTTCAAGCTCAACTCTCTGAGAACGAGACTCGGCCTTGGTGTGCAACGTCTCCTCCCGAGACCTTGCACACCCGGCTAAGAGCCACCGGTTACAGGTTCGACACACGCGGAGATCTGCTGATCGGCTCATGGCTGAATCCGGCAAAGCTCGCTGGTGCTCTGCTCGAAGATGCTGATCTCACCAACGCCAAACTCGCGGGGGTCGACTTCAGCAATGCCCGCCTGAGCTGGACTAACTTCACCGGCGCACAACTTCAGGGGGCTGAATTCACCAATGCCCGCCTCTTTGGGACAGAGTTCAGTAGCGCCCAACTCCGAGGGGCAGACTTCACCAATACAGAGGCTACAGCGGACGTTATCCGCGCTGCCGAAGCCTCGGACGACAGCGACACCAAATTCGACGGCTTCCTGTAGGCGGCCCGGCGGCCACAGCAGCGCCGCGCGGCCCGCCCGCCGTCGGCTGAATGGGACCGTATGGGGACCTCGTGCAGCCGGTTGACGTCAACCTCTCGCTCGCGGTGAGGTCGGGGCCCCGGCGGTGGGGTAAGAGCGCCCCAAGCAATCGCGACGGTGTCGTTGAACGTCGCACGGTCAAAGTCGACGTCGACATCCACGTGAACCCCGCGTCAGCGAAGTCGAGCGCGCGCCCGCTGAACGTCACCCTCGAAGTTGATCTTGCCGCCGTTTTAGCCCGCACGTGAGCGGAGTCGAGGACAACGCGCGAGACGTCGATGAGACCGGCGTCATCGAGTCGGTGCAGCACCGCTTCATGCAGCCGGCCCCACACCCCGGCCCGCGACCAGATCAGGAACCGACGGTGCGCGGTCGACTTCGGTATCCCGAAGCAAGGCGGCAGAGCCCGCCAGGCACAACCGCAGACCGCGTCCCGCCGTGGCCGCTGCTGGCCGTCCCCGGCTACGGAGGGGCCGTGGGAGCCGTCGCCTGCGTCGGCGAGGTCATGGCCGCCTGACGCGTGTTGCCCGGGAGCGAGGCGAGGGCGGCCTCACGTCAGATGTTCCCGACTTCGGTCAGGCCGTAGACATACGGCCGGGCGTCCAGCCTCCACCGCTGATCGGGATTCAGATGGCAGTCCCACAGAACCAACGGGGTGCCGTTCGCGGTGCTTCCCTTGTTGGCCAGCCCCACGCATTTGCGGGACGGCCCGTTGACCCATGCGTAGGCGCCGTTGGCCAGGCGTTGGAACTGCCACCGCTGGTCGGGGTTCAGATGGCAGTCCCAGAGGACCAGCGCCGTGCCGTTCACAGTGCTTCCCCTGTCGGCCAGGCCCACGCACTTCGTGTCCGGCCAGTCGACGGCGTTGCGCACGGAGCGGTCGTTGTTTCCGAACCAGCTGAAGGACGCCGCCGGATCGCTGTAGCAGTCGGCCAGAACCAACGGCGCGCCGTTGACTGCGTCGCCGTCCCTCGGCACGACGCACTTCGGCGAGTCGGCGGCCGCGCTGCGGAGTGAGGTGAGATGGTCCGCGTAGGCCGGGTTCGGCATGGCCAGCGCGGCGAGCACGCCTCCGAGGATCACGCTGATCACCCGCCATTTCGCGCTCTTCCTGGGTAACGTGTCGCGCATGATCGCTGTCTCCTGGCGCCCGGTGAGCGATGTACCGCCTCCACTGCAGCACTGGTCAGCGCGCCCGGTAAGGGCGCGTGGTTGCGTATCAGGGGCGCACTCTCGCAGTCGAACTCCCCTGCTCCCTCCATGGCTCGCGACCACCGGCTCTGGACCAGATCAGAAAACGGCGGTGCGCGGTGGACTTCGAGACGCCGAAGCAGGGCGGCAAGGCCCCAGGCACAGCCGGTGACCAGGACGTAGATGATCGCTGCGAACAGCGTCTCTTCAGGGGTATTCGCTGTTCCGCCGCCCTGCGGCCGTGTCCGTTGCTCCGGGATCAGCGGCCTCGCGATCTCCCATAAGCCGTCCGGCACAATCCAGCTCCACGTTCACCGCCCCATACCGGGTCAACGCCCGCCTCACCACGCAGGACACGCTCTCTTAAGCCGCCGCTGATCACCTCGGAGGCGTTCTTACCAGCCGGGCGTACGGTGAAGACATGGCCGGGCGCGTGCGCCGCTGCGCGCACTGCTGGAAGCCGTTGCGAGCCACCGCCCGCAGCGACGCCCAGTTCTGCTCTCCAGCGTGCATTATCTCGGGTGCGGATTGACTGTCAGGCCTGTTGACCGAACTAACTCCCGAGTTTTCGCAGGTCAGTTGGGGTGTCTGCTAGGTTCCCGGCATGCTCGCTGAACAGCGTCCCGACAGGGATCTGAAGCCGCGCGGTCGACCTGCCGGAGGGCACGGTGCCGAGCGCCGCGAACCGTGCGGCGGAACGGCAGCGAACCGCTGTAGGCCAGTGGGCTCACAGTTGCGGGCTCCTGTGGCCGGCGCACACTGAGCGGTGTGCATCGTGAAGTTGCTGGTCACGGGTCTGGTGTGAGGGGCGAGGTCGTTACTCGTGCTGGTCGTCGGCGGGTGCCCACGGTGAAGATCGTCTGACCTGTGGGTCGGAGCCGTTCTCGGGTTCTGCTGCGCTTGCCGCGGCGCCGCTCCTACGATCCGTGACCGTGCTGGTGCGCCGGGAGAGCACGGGGAGGATGCGGGGATGCGGGAGCTGGAGCGGATCACGGCTCGCCGGAATGAACTGGATGTACGCGCTGAGGAAGTGTTCTCCAATGTCGTACGCCATGTCCCGGACCGGCGCTGCGAGTGGCTGTTGCTGCGGCAGTCGGTGGGGGTGCGGGTGGAGGTCGCGGATGACTCGCCCCAACTGCCCGTCGTCCCGGCCGAGTTGTCGTGGGAGTCGGAGGGCGGACGCGGGCTCGTCCTGCTCGATGCGATGGTCGCCAAGTGGGGCGTGTGGCCGGAGGCCGGGGGCGGAAAGACGGTGTGGTTCGAGTGCCGGGGTGACGACAGCGGCTGACGGTGGTGCGGGGGACGGGCGAGTCGGGGATGATGTGGGATCTTCGACAGGGCCCGGGGCGTGGGGCAGGGCAGGGGGGTTGCGGGTGGAGGCGTTCGAGGCGCTGGAAGCGGGGGATCCGGAGCAGGTCGGGCGGTACCGGATCGTGGCGCGGCTGGGTGCGGGCGGAATGGGCCGGGTGTATCTGGGGCGCTCGCCCGGCGGCCGGGCGGTGGCGGTGAAGGTGGTGCGCTCCGAACTGGCCGAGGACGGCGAGTTCCGGCGCCGGTTCGCCCGGGAGGTGGCCGCCGCCCGACGAGTCAATGGGGTGTTCACCGCCGGTGTGGTGGACGCCGATCCGGACGGGTCGCCGGCATGGCTTGCGACGGCGTATGTGCCGGGCGTCGCGTTGGGCGATGCCGTGACCGCGCACGGGCCCTGGCCGCAGGGCCCGGTGCTGGCGCTCGGCGCCGGCCTCGCCGAGGCGCTGGAGGCGATCCACGCGGCCGATGTGGTCCACCGGGATCTCAAACCGTCGAACATCCTCCTCGCGGCGGATGGACCACGGGTGATCGATTTCGGGATCTCGGTGGCTCACGAGGCCAGCGCGTTGACCCGAACCGGCATGGTGGTGGGCACGCCGGGGTTCATGTCCCCCGAGCAGTTGACCGGTAAGCCGATCGGGCCCGCCAGCGATGTCTTCTCCCTCGGGGCGGTGCTGGCATTCACCGCAACGGGATCGGGGCCGTTCGGGACCGGCTCGGGGCATGCCCTGAGCTTCCGCGTCGTCTACGAGGAACCCGACCTGCACCAACTCCCGCCCGTTCTGCGGCCCGTGGTGGCCCGCTGCCTGGCCAAGCAACCCGACCGGCGCCCGACGGTGGCGACGCTGCTGGAACAGCTGGCGGAGGCTGCCGCAGAGGAGGCAGGGGCGGCAGAGGAGGCTGAGGCTGCCGGAGAGGCCGTCACCCACACACCCACCCAGCCCGGCTGGCTCCCCGCACCGGTCGCCGCGACCCTGCACTCACGCACCACCACGCACGGGCCAACGGTCCCACCAGCACCAGCACCAGCACCAGCACCAGCACCAGCACTGGTACCGGTACGGCAGCCCGACCCCGCTCCTGTACCGGCTCCCACCTCGGCTCCGGCACTGACCGAGACGCCCGAAGCGGAGACGTCCGAAGCCGAGACAGCCGAAGCCGAGCCCTCGCCCAAGAGTCCGGAGGCGGTAATAACCGGTGGCGGCCCGGCCGCGCTCCCGGCCGGCCCGACCCGTCGGCGGGCCCTGCTCGGCCTCGGCGGGGCCGCTGTCGCGGGACTGGGCTTCGCCGGCTGGAAGTTCAGCGACGGCGACTCGTCCGGAAGAGAGCCCGGGGCTCAGCCCGATTCCAGCCGAAGACCCAGCTCATCCCCCACGCCCACTCCCACTGCCCCGTCCGGCGTGGAGCGGTGGAAGTTCGCCACGGGCGACCTGCTGTACGCGTCGCCGACCGTCGCCGGTGGCGTCGTCTACATCGGCAGCGACTCCAACAACCTGTACGCGCTGGACACCGCCACCGGGGGAGAGCGGTGGACGTTCCCTGCCGGTGGAAAGGTGTGGACGTTGGCCAACAGTGCCGGCGTGAGCTCGGGGCCGGCCGTCGCCGACGGGACGGTCTACGAAAGCAGTGCGGACGGCAATCTGTACGCGGTGGACGTCGGCACCGGCAATGAGCGGTGGAAATTCCCCACCGGCAAGCACGGAAGCTCGTCGCCGACCGTGGTCGACGGCGTTGTGTACGTCGGCGGTGGGGGCGGAGTGGTGTACCGCCTCGGCCCAGGGGGACGCAACGACTACGAAAACGGCCATGTGTACGCGGTCGACGCCGGTACCGGCGAGCAGCGGTGGAAATTCACCACCCGCAGCTCGGCCGACGCGGCACCGACCGTCGTCGATGGGGTGGTCTACGCCGGCTGTCTGGACGGCACGGTCTACGCGGTGGATGTCGGCACCGGCAAGCAGCAGTGGAAATTCGCCGCCCGTAACTACGTGGTTGAATCCCCGGTCGTCGTCGACGGCGTGGTCTACGTCAGCAGCCAGGACTACAACCTGTACGCCCTGGACGCCGTGACCGGCAAGCAGCGATGGAGATTCTCTGCCAACAAAGGCGTGAGCGCGCCGGCCGTCGTCGACGGAATCGCTTACGTGGGCAGCGGGGACGGCAACCTGTATGCCGTGGACGTCGGCACCGGCAAGCAGCGATGGAAGTTCCGCGTCGGCAAATCCGTGAGCGCACCGGTCGTCGCCTACGGGACGGTCTACGTGGGCAGTCATGACGGCAGCCTGTACGCGGTGGACGCCGGTACCGGCAAGCAGCAGTGGAAATTCCGCACGGGCAGCTCCGTGTATTCGACGCCGGCCGTCGCCGACGGAGTGGTCTACGTCAGCAGCCTGAACGGCATCCTGTACGCGGTGACGTAGTAACCGACCGACGTGAGTCTCCGGGCAGCGGTAGGCGCGCGGCCTCCTCCCCGACCCTGCCGTACAACTCGGGCCGTTCCTGTACGCGCCCGGCTGACGAAGAACAGATCCACTCCCCCTCCGGCTGAGAGAACTCGCAACCGTCGGAGGTAACGAAGCAGCCCGCACACAGTGTTGGGCGGCCCCATCGGGACCGCCCAGCGAATGAGAGTGTCTGGAACTACCGGGAGATGAACGCGGTCGAAGCGGTCCAAAGAGGTCCGCAGCCTGCCCTGGAGCGCGGTGATGAACTCGCTGGCGTCCTGCGGCTGGCCCAGGGCCGCGTAGTGCACGTCCCGGTTGTCCTCGAAGTCGGCGGGCAGGTCGTCCTCCGGGTTGCGCCACCGGTTCGCGCCCACCACCCAGATCTCCCGCCGGCGCAGCGCGTCCCGCAGCGCGACGAGCACGCACAGCTCGTAGGGGATGCGCTCGACCCGGCCCTTGTCGTCGACGACCGCCGCCCGCCACTGCTCGGGGACCACCCCGTCCAGGGGCACCGTCTCGGCCGGGTCGAAGAACGCGCCCTCCTTCAGCGGCTGCTCCAGGTACCGCCCCAGCAGGTCGATCGCGTCCATCACCGGCCCCTCAGCACCGACCTCCGCGAGCTCACCGCCCACGACCAGGTCGTGCGCGACACCGTCATGGACACCCCGGGCGTGCGCGAGGTCCTCGCCGCGACCGCGCTGCAGGCCCAGGGATACCTCTCCGGGCCGACGGCCGCGCCGCTCACGGTGGTGACGCAGTGCGCCGGCGGACGCCATCGCGCAGCTTTTCCGGACTTCCGACCCCGACGGCGACGGCTACATCCGCTACCACAGCTGAGCCGCCTCGCCGCAGTCGTCTGGCCTGGGGTTCAAAAGCCGGCTTGCAGGAAGCCGGGAGGGCCGGTGTGCCAGCGGGGCGCAGGCCGGAACGGGCTCGAGGGCCAGCCGGTGTCCGCCTGGAGTGGCAGCGCCCACGGCGAACCGCTCTCGCGTCCGACCTGACCTACTACCACCCTGCTACCATGGGTGAGTGACTTCCATGAAGAAGCAGACGCAGGTCAGGCTGGAGGAGAGCGTGCTGGAGGCCGGCAAGGCCGCCGCCCGCTCCCGTTCGTTGGACTTCAACAAGTACGTGGAACGGCTCATCATCGAGGACACCACCGGCGCCCGCGCCGCCGGCATGGCGGCAGCCCAGCGGCTCATCGAAGAGCACGGCACGTTCCTCGACGACCTGGAGCAACAGCTCTACGCCCCATACGACCAGCAGCCGGGCGCCGCCGCGTGATCCTGCACGTCGACGAATCCTGGATCCTCGAAGTCGCAGAACGGGCCGGGCACCGCGACCCGGCCGCCGACGACTACGGCGTACCCATCGCCGCCGTCGCCCGCCACCGCGGCGAACTCCTCGACACGGCCGTCTACGACGGCGCCTACGCCCGCGCCGCCGCCCTGGTCCACACCCTGGGCCGCTGCCGCTGGCTGGAACGCTCCAACCTCACCGTCGCCTGCGCCGTCGCTGTCATGTACCTCGAGGCCAGCAACATTGCCGTCGACCCCACCCGCGAACAGCTCACGGCACTCGCCCACGAGCTCAACAACCCTCGCTGCACCGCTGAGCGGATCGCCTCCCTTCTGCGCACCTGGAAACCCTGATCCCGGACCTGGCGGTGATCGCCTTCGGGCCAAGCTCGTAAGGCCCGCCATCCGGCCACACCGCAGAGATCACTTGGGACCCGAAGGGCGACGACCCCCAGGGCTACCTGGCGACGCCTACCGAGGGCGACAAGCTCGCCTACTCGCTGGAGGCCCTCGGCGACCCCGACGACGTGAGCATCGCCGGAGAGCGCGCTGCAGGCCGCGGTGTTCACGGCTCGGCTGGCGGGACTGCTGCAGAGGCGCTCCGCAGTCCAGGTCGTCCTACTGCGTGACACCCACGGGCTCTCGTGGCGGCGTATCGCAGCAGCGATCCTCGGTGACCCCGACAAGCAGTCATCGGTGCGTCGGATGCACGACTCGAACCGCCGCCATCTGGGCCGTTGACCACCGCTCGACAACACCGGGCTGCTTATTAAGCTCCATCCGGTGGAAACGTTCTGGATCACCGTTGCGGCGGTCCTGTGGGGTGCCGGCACCGGCCTGCTCATACCGCGCGCCGCGTACAGGCTTTCCGTGCAGCCCGAGGAACCGTGGCAGGCAGCGTGTCCCGCCGGACATCCCTTCGCCGGCGCCGGGAACGGATGGCTGGGCCGGACCCGCTGCGCCGACTGCGCCTCTTACGGCCCCAGCACGCCCGTCCTCGTCGCCGGCACTGCCGCGGTCTGCGCGGTCCTGGCGGCCGGCACCGGTGCCCGCCCCGAACTGATGGTCTGGCTGCTGATAGCCCCGGTCGCCGTGTTGCTCGCCGTCGTGGACTTCGCAGTGGAGCGGTTGCCCGATGCCGTCACCCTGCCGCTCGTCGTGATCACGCTCAGTCTGCTCGGGGTGGCGGCGCTGACGCCCGGTGCCCGCGGCAGCTGGAAGACCGCGCTGCTCGGCTCCCTCGCGCTCGGCGCCTTCTGCCTCGTGCTGTTCCTGATGAACCCCACGGGATTCGGCTTCGGAGACGTGAAACTCGCCCTGACCGTCGGTGCCGTCACTGGCTGGTTCGGGTGGGACATCCTGATCGTCGGCACCTTCGCCGGGTTCCTGTCCTTTTCGCTGTACGGGCTCAGCCTCATCGTCGCTCGCCGTGCCGGACGCAAGACGGCCCACCCGATGGGCCCGTTCCTGCTCGCTGGGGCCTGCGTTGGCGCGCTCCTGGGATCCTTCGGCCACTGAGGAGGGCGGCTTCGTCGCTGCGTCCCGGGCCACAACGATCACGCGCATCCGTTTGCGGGGTGCCTTCGATGTCCGCCGGGATGTCACCGATCAGCACGGCGGCTCCGCAGCCGCGTGCGGTATCTCGGGTGTCGAAACGGGCGACAGGCAGGTGAGGCATGTGTCTCTCAGTGCACCGTGCCTGACAGATATCTACGGGTTGTTCAGGCACGTACGGCACGTTCGCAACGTGAGAGCCGCCCCCGACGCTGCCCGTCGTCGTCGGGCCTGAACCGTTCCCGTCCCCAGCGCGTCCATACGGGCACCTGACACCGGTGGAGCCGCCGCACCATGAGCACATCTGAATGGCCAACTTGGCCGCACTGCGCACACGGTGCAGACCCTGCTGCCGACCCCGTTGGTTGCCGTGGCATCCACGTCCCCGGCCGCACCGCGTGCATCGCCCACCTGGCCGACGCCGACCGCGATGCCTACCTGGCCGGCCTGACTCCCGGCGCCAGCATTGACCACCGAGGTACCACCTTCACCGGATCCCTCCTCACCGACCTACTGAACGCCCTCCGTCACCCCGCAACCGAAGGCGCGCGGGTTCCAGGATTCCTGGACGTCAGGCCGCAGGAACTCGCATGCGGCTACTGGATCCTAGGCCCCCTGCGTACGGGTTCGGCCTCTACATCGGCACAGCGGTTAGGGCACGCCTAGTGCTGTGACCGCGCGCGAAGATAGCAGACACTGGCCCCAGCCGTCCCGAAATGCTGAGAAGTCGCATATTTTGCCCTCTCGCGCTCTAATCTCGTGGTCTCTGCCGGTTGCGGAGTCTGATGCATTGTCTCCGCGACGGCTATCCGGGGTGGGGTTTGCGCGCCTTGCGGGGTGCGTGATGGGGGGAAGATCTTCATGCCCGAAGTCGCAAAGAGCGGAAGAGTCGCGCCACCGTGGCTGAAGCGGTGGTTCGCAGTAGGTGTTGCGGTCGTGATCTGCTTGGCCGGTACTGCGTCCCTGCCGGCGCAGGCCGCGACGATCGACCGCTACCGGGTGGAGCTCGCCGCCTGGATTCCCCAGGAGGGAGTGGACGGGCCGCAGCCGTCCAAAGCGTGCTTCGGTTACATCGGCCAGATGGCTTCCTATAACGGAAACAACCATGTCGGCTTTGACGGCGAATACAAGGTCCTCGTTTCCTACGACTTCACCTATGACGGATCCCGGTGGGCGGATGTTGCCACCGAGGTCACTTACGGTCCGACGTATGCGTACGACGCTATCTGCCGTTACTCCGGCCACGTCACGAAAGACGGCGGCGTGAAGGCGACGAGTGGCGGCGTCCAGCTGTGGACGTCCACGAAGAATCCCCTGGTTGTGGGCGCTCCCGCGATCGACGCGAAGCTCGATGTCTCGTTTCGCAGCCGCGACGAGATGGTGCTCGTTCACCGCACGGACAGGTTCCCCAGCCATGGATTCCGTGTCTGGAAGAACGGGCGGATTATCGGAACTGCCGTGGATTACGACGCCAGCTGCGTCAACGTAAGGGGGCTTGTCGGAGCGGCCAACGTCGGCAAGGGGCTGAGCACATCAGCCAATCCGGTGACGCATGACCTGGACCTGCGGGTGCCCAATCAGAGCTACTTCGGGCCGTGTGGGAAGACCCCGCCCCCGAGGTTCAGCTTTCCCGCACTCAGCTCCGTGCCCACCCCCCGTCCAGGAAACGCCAGCCCCGTGGCGGCGTTCACCTACAGTCGTCTGAACGGGCCCGGAAATCAGGTACGCCTGGATGGCAGCGGAACTCGCGACCCCGACGGGACCATCAGCTCCTACCAGTGGTCGAGCAACGGGAAATCGCTCGGAGTCGGGAAGACGCCCGTCGTCTCCATGGGGTCCAGGACCACTTCCGCACCGGTGACCCTCAAGGTCACCGACAACGCAGGCGCCAGCGCCAGCGTCACCCGGACCTTGAGTCTGGGCAACCGTGCGCCGACACTGAGCGGCGTAAACCCTGCTCCGGGCAGCACGTATCCCAACATTCGGCCGACCCTGTCCGCCGCGGCCTCCGACCCCGATGCTGACTCACTGCAGTACAGCTACCGCTTGACCGGCAACGGCGCCGACCTCTCGTCCGGGTGGGTTTCCGGAACATGGCAAATCCCCCCACACAGCCTTGACCCTGGCCTCGGCTACTCCTGGACCGTAACCGTCCGCGATGGACGCGGCGGAGTCGCCAGTCGTACCTCAAGTCTCCGAATCGCAGCACTTCCGACTGCCAAACGGCTGGTACCCCTTTCCACGGCCGCCGGGTACTGGCAGGTCGCCAGCGACGGAGGCGTGTTCTCCTACGGAGCCGCGCCGTTCTACGGATCCCTGCCAGGACTCGGCATCAAGGTCAACAACGTCATCGGGATGGCTCGCACGCCGGACGACCGGGGGTATTGGCTGGCTGCGGCGGACGGCGGCGTGTTCGCGTTCGGCGACGCCGGCTTCTACGGCTCGGTGGGCGGCAAACCTCTCAACGCACCCGTGGTAGGCATGGCCCCGACCCCGAGCGGCAAGGGGTATTGGCTGGCTGCGGCGGACGGCGGCGTGTTCGCGTTCGGCGACGCCGGCTTCTACGGCTCGGTGGGCGGCAAACCCCTCAACGCACCCGTGGTTGACATTCAGATGACGCCTTCAGGCAAGGGGTATTGGCTGGCTGCTGCGGACGGCGGTGTTTTCGCGTTCGGCGACGCCAAGTTCTACGGCTCCATGGCAGGAAAACCACTCAATGGCCGGATCACAAGCATTTCACCGACGCCGACAGCCTCGGGATACTGGCTGAACGGCTGCGACGGCGGCGTGTTCGCATTCGGTGACGCGCCGTTCTACGGATCCAATCCGGTGTACGGCTGCCGGGGGACGTAACAGGCAGCAGCTCGTACCAGGGCGACTCAAAGTTCCCGCAGTACGGCACTGAACGGCATCGTCTTCGTACGACGCCTGCTTCGCGTGGTCGGCCAGCCGCCTCTTGAGCGTTGGCCACGGGAGTAGCAGACACGAGGTCCCTACCCACTCGGTAGGGACCTCGTCTTCGTGACCGGTTTCCGCCTCGCAGTGTCGTCTGCCTCTGCTGCGAGCACAGCAAGCCTGCGGCGTCGCTGGCTCCATCACCGCCATGGTGATCTTCGCCAAGCGCGTCGCCCACCTCGCCGAGGTCACCGCAGTGGTCGGCCCGGACGGCAAGACGGTGGTCTACCGGGTCACCGGCGAGCTGTTCTTCGCCTCCTCCAACGAGCTCGTCGGCCAGTTCGCGAGCGACCCCAAGAAGGCCGAAGAGAAGAACCTGCGTGACCCGACTCCGCATCGGGACCGTCTTGGCGACCTCGGGAGTGTTGCCGTCCCTGGCCGGCGCAGCCATGTCCGCGCCGCCCATCCCGCGCTCCCTCCCTCTCAACTCCGGCCAGGGCATGGGCAAAGCGGCCGCAACGGGGATGTCATACGCCCGACCATGCCCGCACGGTGGGCCCCGCGCGGGTCGTCAGCCGTTGAGACCGTTATGCAGTCGGCCCATTGACACTCCGAACGCGACATCCTTAATGTCACGCCCTCATCGAGCTCGGAGACCTCTTCCGGGCTTACCAGCAGCGCACCGAACCCGACCTGGTACTGCTCGCCGACCTCTAGGAACGCAAGGCCCGCGCCTTCACCACCTGGGCCGATGTCACCTGCGAGTCAGGCCGGAGGCGGACCGGGCCGCGGCCGGTACTCGGCACCTCGGTGCCGGGTGACTGCCGACGGCCCGCCACGGTGGTCATGGACGCAGCGCGGGCCCGGTCAGAACACGTCGGTGGTCCACAGGCGGTGCATATCCCATGCGATGTCCAGGGATTCCTTCGCTCCCTGATACCACGCACGTTGCGCGGTGTCGGCCGGCACGGTGTGAAGGGCCGCGAGCACATCGGCCGGCATCCATGCTCCACCCCAGCGGCGCCAGGTCCCAGGCGTCTCGGCGGGTTCCGGGGTTCGCGGTATGGCGTAGCCCTCGCTCCGGAGAATCTTCAGAGCGGTACTCCGTTGATTCCTCATCAGATGCTGCGGGGAGAAGATCCCGTAGGCATCCAGACTGATTCTGCTGCCGTTCAGGTAGGCCTCCCATGCCGCCTCCGCCGTGGGCTGATCGCACCAATCGACCACGGGGATCTCCACGGAGGGCCGCGCCGCCCACGGGCCGCCGGTACTCGCGCGCACCTCCCGCGGTGCGGACCCCACCACGAGGAATGCGAGCTCGTGGCAAGGGACATGGAGCTCGATGCTCTGTCCCGTCCCGCTGTCCCAGCTGGTCGTCATTCCCGCCGCGATCCGGACGATGTACTCGCCATCGTCAAGCCCCTCATGCGCGTCGAACAGAGCGCCCTCGAGTTTCTCGGCCGGCACGCCGTCCCGGTTGAAGAACCTCCGGATCGGAGGGCCCCCCGTCGCAGAAACGATCTCGAAGTCGTAGTTGCCCGGGCTGCCCAGGTCGCGGCCGAGTGCGTAGGACGAAACCCGACAGGCAATACCGTCTTTCACCACGTACGTCTTCCGGGCCAGACCGCAGGTGATGAACTTGCGACCCTCAGACGTAGGAACTCTCACCTCCAAGCGCGTCTGCATCAGGTGCAGGCCGTCCTGAGACACCGTCTCCACCCAGTCGGTGTGGATCCTCCCGTTGGTCATGCTGCTCTCCCTGCCGTTCGGTGCGAGTGGATTCGATGTCCGGCCGCGGGCAGGGCCCGATGCCGCCCGGCTCGGAGGTGGGCGATCACGGCGTGCCGGACGTCGGTCTCCGGGGTGAGGGACAACGCGACGGTGGCCTTGCCGCTGCTCAAGGCACATCTACGGGCTCGTAGAGCACGTCGGTTCTGAGTATTGTCTTCGTACCCTCAAGAAGCGGGGCCGAGTCGTGAAGCGTCCGATGCCAGAAGAGGAGCGCATCGCCCGGTTCGGGGCGGTGGGCACTCACTATTTCCTCAGGCTTCGCGAGCCGCGGCCAGTCAGAGAAGTCACGTTGCGCAAAGGGAAGATCGTTCTGCTTATCGGCGATGAACCGCGTTTCTCCGCCCACGGCCTCATACGACAGGTAGACGACGACCGTCAGAAGAGTGCGTTTTCCGTCTGGGGCGAAATAGGGCGAATCGTAGTGCGGGACAATGAATCCGCCGTGTTCGTACGTGATGAAGCGCATACGCGGATTGACGGCCGCCGGCCTCCAGGGCCTTCCGTCCGAATCCGTCGGATCGTCCGACCCCACTTCAAGCGATAGAAGCGTCCGCAGCCTGCGGTAGAATTCTGCCGCCAGGGATGCGGATTCGGCCGTGGCGCGGAGATGAGCGACCGGATCTCCCTCTGCATAGTTGGCGGCAATGCCGTCTCGGCCCACCGGGGCAAAGCGCTGGGCGGCCAGTTCGGTCGCGAATGCCTCCACTTCGGCCGGGGTGAGGAAATGGCGAATCACCTTGGCGTTGGCCTTTGGGATCTCCGATTCGATCGGGGTCCATGAGTCATCGGCAGATATTCGGCTCAGCGCTTCTTCGGAGAGCTCAAAGGGATTTACCGGCATTTCGAACATGATCACTTCTCCGTGCTGAGGCCGTCGCCGATCCCAACCTGGCCGTGGGCCCCACAGCCCGGAACGGCCGCGGGCAGCGCATTGAGGTGGACGGCGGGACCGCGGGCCACGCACTTGTGCGCTTCGAGTCCGTGGAGGGACTCGAAGCCCCTGGAGTCAATGCCTGCAGGGAACGGGGACCATTGGGCGATTATCGTCACGATGACGATATTAGGTCGGGGTGAGCCCCCAAAGCAAGCAGGACGTACCCAACGCGGCGGAGAAGGCCGGGAGACGGGGCGGGGACCGGCTCAGGGGACGTCCGAGGCGAGGTGGTCCCACGCGGCGCTGGGCTGCTCCCTACCGCAGCGGCTGACGCCATCGAGGGCGTCGACCTTGCCGGGCACCGACCAGGTGTGGAGCGGCTCCGGGTGCGGCACGAGGCCGTCTGGCAGAGCCGGGTCGAGACCCTGCTGGAGGACCTGGACGGGGTCGAGCGCGACCAGGCGGTGGCGGAGCTCAGCAAACTCATGGCCCAGGCCCGCCCATAGCCCGGCTCCGCGGACGCCGGCCCCGCCGAAGTGTCCAGCAACACGCGCAACGGCCCCGCCGCCTTCCAGAGCGGTCCCACCAGGCCCTGATCATCAAGATCCGCCGGTCCAAGGCCGACCAGGCCGCGCGCGGTGGTGCGCATCCTGGCCCCCGCCGACCAGGAACCGTGCCCCATCCACGCCCTGCGCAAATGGCTCGACGTCCTCACCGACGACGGCCAGATCACCCCCGGCCCGCTGCTGCGCCGCATCGACCGCCACGGCAACATCTGCGCCAAGGCCGCCGGCCGCCCGCCCAAGGACGACCGCCGCTGCGGCGGCATCACCGCCGACACCGTCATCAAGACCGCCGCCCGCGCCGCCCAGCTCACCCCGGTCCCCACCCCGGAAGAGCGCGCCGCCGCGGCCCAGGCCAAGGCGGAGGCGCACGCGGCCGCCGAGGAGGCCAATGCCGTCCTCAAGGCCTGGCGCACTGCCCGGCGCACAGCCCGCGCCGCCGTCCGCCGTATCACCGGTCACAGCATGCGCCGCGGCTGGATCCAGCAGGCCCTGGCCGCCGGCAGCCCTGCCGAGACGGTCGCTGTGCACTCCCGGCATTCCCTGCGCTCCACAGCCTTCGACGCCTACCGCAGCAAGCTGCTCCCATGGAGTCAGAACCAGACCCGCCTTCTGGGCCTGCCCGCTTGACCGAGGGGGCACACGGCTGCGGACGGGCCGTCAGCGCTTCCGTCGGGCTGTGGGGTCGCGCTCGGGTGAGCGCCCTCGCGCGGGGGTGTGTCTCGATCCTCCCGGGCGTCACCGCGCCCGGGAGGATCGTGCCTCGCGCTCGTCGGCGAGCCCGTCCAGTTCGCGCATCGCCTCGGCATGGGCGCTCATCCGCCGGCTGACGCTGCCGCTGGTGAACAGGACCGCTCCGGCCACGGACACCGGCACGGACAGTCCCAGCACGGCCACGGCCTCCGGCCAGTCGCGTTCGTTCTGGCAGTAGCCGCTGCGGCTCAGAGGCTCGTTGGCCGTGCCGCGCTCCGGCATCAGCCGCGACTCGCATTCCACGGGGTACCGGTCGTCGGGCTTGCGGTCCACCTCGTACGGGGTCAGGAGCAGCAGGGTGCACCAGCTCCACAGCAGCCCGGCCACGACCAGCAGGCCGACGCCCCAGGCTCGGGTCCGGCTGGCCCGGTCACGGAAGTCGAGGTCGTACTCACTTGATCGCACGACGGGTGAATGTATCAACGGCTCCCGCCGCATGCGGCATAGCCCGAGGAGCGGCTGCCCGGTCGTTCGGCTACCTGCATGTTGATCTACGGCTGCGCGAAGTGGTGTGGGCATCCTCATGTACAGCGGGATATCGAGGGCGGCCAGGCATCTGGGGGCGGATCATGCCTGACTGTCAGTGGCGCGTGTCACGATCTTCCGCATGACCGTCACGCTGCCTGCGAAGCCCAACTCCCTGGTGCCGTACGTCGACTGGGTCCTCGCCCATGACGCGGGCGCCGAGCCGGCCGCGCGCGAGTTGATGGAGGCGGCCGAGTCTGGCCTGTTCCGGACGCACGAGAAGCCGGGCCGGTTTCTGGACGACATGACCTGGCGGGCACGGCGGTTGCCCCCGGCGCACCTGCCGCCGTTCTGGGACTCCGTCGCCCACCGCATGAGCCTTTCGTTCCCCAAGCAGGCGAGCCGCGCCTACGCTCTCGCCCGGAAGGCCGAGCGGGACCACGCGCTGCCCGTGGACACGGACCGGCTCCGAGAGAACGTGCTGCTGTTCGCGCGGGCCGGTGCGCTGCCCGCCAAGGAGTTGACGACCCACCAGCGCCGACTGGCGGCAACGTTGCCGCCGGAGCGGGCGCACCAGGAGACCGTACGGCTGCTGGAGGCCTGGGCGGCCTCTCCTGGGGACCTCCCCGCCGACCTGGCCAAGTTGATCCGTTCCTCTGCCCGGGCCGCCGGGCTGGGCACGGACGAGGAGGCCCGGCTGCTGGGCGTGGCGCTGCGCGGGGCACACGGCAAGGCAGTGCCGAACGCCCTGCTGGACGCGGCGGCGGCCGTGATGGCAGAGCATCCGCAGGATGACGCCGTGCACGCGGTGCTGCTGGACCTGTTTCCGCCGACGCGGGCGGACTCCGCCCCCTGGGTGCGTCTGCTGCTGCGCTGCGGAGCGGCCGAGTCGGTGGCGGCGGGGCGCATCACCCCGGACGGCGGGCTGAGCGCTTGGCTGAGCCGTTTCGCCCGAGAGTACGCGTACCGCCAGGTTCCGTACGGCGGCGTCTCCCGCCAGCCCATGCCGCCCGAGCTGTTCGAACTGCTGGCGCTGTTCGCCCCGCGCCTGCGCGCGGCGGGCGAGCCAGTGCGGCTGCACGAGACGAAGTGGCGGCACCACACCGATATCGACGCGGATCTGTTGGACGCCTGCCTGGCCGAGGGCATCGAGGTGCACGACCCGGGCGAGACGGTCCTGCTGCAGTTCTGGGGCGACCGCTCGCGCCGCGATCTGAAGGCGGTAGCCGCGCATCCGGTCTTCGGCCGCCGCTTGGAGGGCACGGTCCATGAAGGCCTGCACAGCCGTGAACGGGGCGGAGGTGGAGGCGGTACGGCGATCAGCCGGCTGCCGGGCAACGAGGGCATCGCCGCCGAGGTCCTGGCCCGGATCAACAGCCTGCTCGACGCCCTGCGCGGCGGCGGGCTCGGCGCCGCGCACGAGGCGGTCGACGAGCTCGCCACCCTCCTGGACCGCCCCACCGTCACCGCGCTGGGCGGCATCGAGGAGGCCCTGGCCTCCCTCGACCTGTCCGGCCCGCTGGCCCGCGCCCTGCGGGCCGGGCTGCCGGAGGAACTGGGCTGGCCCGCGCTGGAGGAGGCCCTCACCGAACTGCCCCTCGCCGAGGTCACGGCCGTGACCTGCACCTGGCCGGTGCTGACGCTGTACTCCCGCGACCGGGCCATCGCCGTCGACCACGCCGGCCGCCGCGCCTCCTGCACCTTCCGCGTCCCGGACGACGCGACCCTGCACACCGTGCACTACGTGGGCGGGAAGTTCCTGGTCGGCTGGACGACGAACGCGAACCCGTACTTCAGTGACCGCGCGTTCTGGGCGGACGCCCCTGACGAGGTCTTCGAGCCGGAGAACGTCGGCGGCATGGTGCCGTACGGCGGCTCCATCGACGGCGGGCTCGGCTTCCAGTTCGAGACCGCCGACGGCGACGGCCGGCACGACGGCGAGCGGGTGCTGCGCCCCGGCGGCCGCGAGGGCATCGACAACCACGAACTACAGATGTCGGACGGCAAGCGGGTGTGGAGCGCCGAGGTGTACGGGGACATATGGGCCCGCGTCGACCCGACCACCGGCGTCCGCACCGAGGACACCACCCTGCCGGACTTCCCCGGCACGGGCACCCTGCCCCCGGGCACTGCGGTCTTCAAGGAAACTCTCTCCCTGGCCCCCATGCCGCCGGGCGCCCCCGAGTCCCCGCTGGGACAGGCCGGCCCCCTGGTCGGTTTCCGGGTGCTGTTCCATACGAAGTACCGGAACAACGCACCCGACCGGTTCGTCCTGGAGGGAATCGACGGGCGCGAGGCGGCCTACCGGGTCTCACGGCAGGGTCAGGACCCGTGGGGCATCCTGCGGCTGCCCGAGGGCGGCGAGGACGGCGTGCTGGCGGAGCAGATCAACGTCCGATGCGCCGCGGTCGAGGACGGTTCGCTGCTGTGGGAGGTCCGCGGTTTTCCGGACCCCAAGCACCCGTGGCACAAGCCGTCGGCCGCCGCCGGACCCATGCCGTTCCCCCCGCCCGCGTACTGGCACTTCCTCGTCCCCCGGGACCCGGCGGCCTCGGCCGCGCTGCGTGCGGTCGACGACGGGACCGTACGCCGTCTCCTCGACGCCCCGGCCGGCGGCCTCACCGACGTACTGCTGGAGGTAATGCCGGCGTTGACGGACCCCGACCTCCGTGACGGCGTGCTGCGCGCGGTCCGCCTGGCCGCCGACGTGCGGCGCCGCCGCGAGGAGCTCTCCCGGCGGGTCGGTGTCATGCGGTCCGGACCCGCCGTCACGCTGAAGAACCCCGTACCGGACAGGGAGCTGACATCCGCACTGCGCGGCCTGCGGGACGAACCCGTGCACTACAAGGCTCCCAGGCCCCAGCCGCAGCCCGCCATGCTCACCGCTCTGGCCGCCGACGGCCGCCATCTGCGCGGCGAGATCGACGACGAGACCCGCCGTCTCGCGCCTCCGGCCCGGCCCGTCGACTGGACCGTGCTGCTCGGGTCGATCGACGCGGTGGCCTGGCGAGCGCTCATGTCCACGACCGCCGATTCCGAACGGGCTTGTCTGCTGGCCCTGCTGGAGACCTGGCGCGAACAGCCCTTCGCAGAGGGCGGCAGCAGTTGGCGCACGGGGCAGGCACCGGCGTCCGCGCTCGCGGCGCACCGGGCGGAGGGATGGGTGATCGCATCCGGTCCACCGGACGACCCGGGTGTCAAGGGTGACGCCGGGGAGCGCTTCGTCCAGCGGGCCACGGACCCGGCACCCGCGGAGGCCACCGGGTGCACGACCGTCACGCTCACCCGCGACGACTGTGCCCGTCTCGCCCGACTGCTCGAACTCCTCGCGGCGCGGGGCCCCTTGCCCCTCTCGCCCGCCGCGCTGGAGGCGTTCTCCCGCCGTACAGGCGTACGGCGGGCCATCGCCGCCCTGACGCTGGGCGGCCTGCCCTACGGCGCCGGGAAGGAGTACGACAAACTGCTGCGGTCGGCGCCGTACAACGCGAGCCAGAGCCAGGCCTGGGCATACGGCGAATACCGCCTCGGATCCTCCGGCAGACTGGCCGTCCTCGCGGCGGGCCTGCCCGACGACCCGGCCGAACTGCCCGGCCTCTGGACGGAGGACGGCATGGTCGCCGCCGCCGAGCGCATGGCGGACGCCTGGACTCGGCGCGTCGGGCGGACCCCGTACGTCGACGAGCACCTGGCCGACGGCCTGGAGACCGACCTCGGCATCACCGGTGACTGGGCCCACCGCCTCGCGACGGGCCAGGCGATCCCCGCCCAGGACAAGGGGTTCACACTGGCCGAGGGCAGCATCTCAGGGCACTTCTCCCTGCACCGCGACGAGTCCGACGGCACGACCGGCTCCTGGATACACCCCGACGACCTGCCGCACGTGGTCCCGGCGACGGCCCTGGCCTGGGCGCTCACCGAACGCCCCGTGGGCGACCCGTCCGTCACCTGGGCCACCGATCTGTACGAAGGCCTGCGCACCCTGCTGGACTCCCCGACGTACCTGATCCCCCTGACCCCCCGCCCGGACCTCGCTGCGTCCGTGGCGACGGACCCGTCCTTCAAGCCGTACGAAGGCCGGTTCCACCTGCGCAGCAGGCCCTACCAGCCGGGCGGTCACACCCTCCCGTCGGTGTACGACAACGGCAGCCTCGTCGTCACCGTCCCGAACGGCAACGTCTTCCTCCGAGCCTCCACCCCCGACGTCACCCAGCTCTACACCCCGGACGGCGGCCTGGCCCGCATGGTCCGGCGCGCCGCCACCACCCCAGTGCCGCCCGGCTCGTACGAAGCTAATCCCCTCCTCAGCGTCCCGGCCCTGGTCGGCGAGGTCGCCACCGCCCTCTCCCTCGACGAGGACGCCGCCGCCCTCTACCTCCAGCTCCTTACCCTCGCCCGCCCCACGGACCGCAACATCCGCCGCTGGAACGCCTGGTCCCCGGCCCGCCACAAGGCCGCGCAGTCCGCCCTCGCCACCAGCGGCCTCACCGAGACCGGCAAACGCCCCCGCGCGGGCCGTACCGCCTTTATCCCGGGCCCCTGGACCGACCTCAAGACCCCACACCTCCCCCTGGAGACGGCCAAACTCACTCCGTACGCCGCCCCCAACTCCAACGGCAAGGACATATACGGCCCGTTCTGCCGCCTGCTCTCCCCGCTCCCGCTGCACGAGCTGTTCACCCAGGCCTGGGCAAAGTCGCCGTCCCCGCAAGGAGAGTGATCGCGGTGCCCGGCGGCACTTACCGCAACGGCCGGAGAAGGGCATCCTCGGCCTGCCGGACGGCCGACCGCTTCCGCATGCCGGTAGGCCGTCGCACGCACGACCAGGTCCAGGGGGCCTGGGCGCAACCGAGTCGAGAGTGACGGCGTACAGCCTGCCGCCTCACGGTTCCGGTTCATTCTGACCACGCGGCGGTAACCTCGGCGACGTCGTCCTCGCACCCGAGGCGGACGGCGTCCAGGAGCTGGCACCAGGAGGTTCGGCCCGTTTCCGGGGCAGCGACGAAGGAGTAGGGCCAGCCGGGGATCATCTGGTCGGAGGAGCGGCCGCTGCGGCCGTAGACGTGGCAGAACAGGCGGTCCGGGCTGGTCGGCGCGTCGGGGCGGAGCCAGTGGCTGATGTCGATGGCGAGGACCAGGCGCCGGTCCGCGGCCTGCGGCAAAGGCAGGCCGGCCAGCACCTGCCGCAGCCGGGGCACGTCCACGTTCCCCCGGTTCAGCGCGTCGTACATGGCGCCGTGCCGGAGGCCAACGCCATCCTCAAGTCCGGGCGTACCGCCGCGCTGCCCGCGCCGCGGTACGCCGCATCACCTGCCACAGCTTCCGCCGAGGCTGGATCCAACAGGCCCTGGCAGCCGGCAACCCACCCGAGACGGTGGCACTGCACTCACGGCACTCGCTGCGCAGCACAGCCTTCGACGCCTACCGCCACAAGGTGGTCCCCTGGAACCAGAACCCGACCCGCTTCCTGGGCCTGGCCGCCTGACCAGCCGTCCGTCTTGCTGCGGCAAGGCGACAGGCAGCGCTGTGCCACGAAGGTCTATTTCTGGTCGAGGAGGGCAGGGAAGGGTGTGGGCCCTCGGGATTGGTAGGCGTCGTTGATCGTGTAGTCGGTGTTCGGCTGCCCGCTGTTGTGGATGGGAAGCGGGTGTCACGGGCTGTGTTCGCGTCCGTCCCGTGGGGCGAAGGCTGTGAGGGCGTCGGCGTCGGTCGCGCGAGCGTGCAGGAAGTAGTCGGCCCACTCGGTGATTTCGGGGTAGGAGGATTCCTGGCCGAGCTGGGTGGCTGCGGCTTGGAGGTCGAAGTGCGTGGTGCGGAGTTCGACGCCCGGGCCCAGGAGGGCCCAGTGTGCTCCGGTTCGTCCGTAGGGCATGCCGATGCTGCCAGGGTTGATCACGAGTCGGCCGTGGGCGAGGCGGACGAACGGCATATGGGTGTGGCCGCAGACCACGGTGCGAATGTCGGCATCGAGTCCGTCAAAGACTTCCTCCCAGCGGTCGAGGCGGGAGTCGACCAGGACGACCTCCTCGTCGTCGCGAGGGGTGGCATGGCAGAACAGCACCTTTTCCAGGCCGTTCACGGACAGGGAGAGTGATCGTGGAAGCGAGCTGAGAAGGTCGAGATGGTCCTCGCGGAGCTGTTCGGCTGCCCAGGGGGCGATCGGATCGGGGATCGTTTCGCGTTGCCCCCGGCGGTATTCGAGGAGTTCGCGGTCGGCGTTGCCGCTGATCCAGATGACGCGGTCGCCGAGGCTGGTCAGCAGGTCGAGGACCTGGGCCGGTTGCGGGCCAGCGGTGATGTCGCCGGTCAGCACTATGCGTTCGGCAGCGCTGACGTCTGGTTCGGCGAGCACTGCCTCCAGGGCCGGCAGGACTCCGTGAATATCGGACAGGACGGCTACTCGGTTCAGCATGGTCACCACAGTGGGGTGAAGGCAGCCGAGCGGTGTGATCTTTCGCCCGGCGCGTAGTTCGAGGGGGCCGTTCAGCGCGTGTGGTCGCCGGGTGCGTAGTTCTTCCAGGGGGCTCCGGCTTCGGTGGCGATGCGGGTGGTGCTCTTGTCGTGGTAGCCCAGTGCTTGGGCGATGACGGGTGCGGGGGCCTGGAGGACGAGCTGGCGGATGGCCGAGGTGCGGCCCTTCTCGGCCGGGACGCCGAGCTTCCGCAGCGCGTCTTGAGAACGTGATCAAGGTGGTCGCAGCCGTAGGCGCGGCGGGCATCGTTGCCGCGAAGGCCACGCCGCACGTCAAGAAGAGGTTCAACGACCTCAAGTCGAAGCTGAACCGCAAGTCGGAGGACACCGTCGAGGCCACCGCGCAATAAGCCAGCACGTCACCGATCCTGCTGGCCAATTTTGTTGATGGTCGGTTGTGATGCTCGTTGACCGGGCAACGAGCACGCGGTCCTTACGGCCACCCCGCGTTGGAGGAGAGGGCGCTTTGACGGGCACCACAGCGACTGTGCCGTCTGGCTGACGCCGACCGAGCTGCGGTGTGCGACAGCCTCGTCGGCCCCGGTCTTCAATCTCTGACCCACGGTGCAAGGTAGAGCCACGTCCGCTACCGGGGGGATCGCCGAGATAAGGCCGAAAGGGGGCCACGGCGTGATCTTGAAGCGGGATACGCCCGCCGGGGCCATGGTCAGGCAGGGCTGCAGCGTACTGGCGCAGAGCACTTGTTCCGTTGCTGTCGTATTCCTGTGGTCACGGTCACGGCCGGGGAGGGTTCGCTGAACTGCTAGGCGAGGCAAGCGAATTGGGGCCGTGGGGCCTGGGGGGCATAGGTTGACGGCATGGTGGAGGGGGCGAACTCCGCGGCGCAGACCATGCCGCAGGAGCAGCAGACGAGGGGGCGGCATGCCGCCCGGCGGAAGAAGGACAAGGGCGGGCTGGCTCGTTCGTCTTTGCTGATGGCTCTTGGCACGGTGGTGTCACGGGCGACGGGGCTGATCCGTCAGGTGCTGCAGGCCGCGGCGCTGGGAACGGGTCTGCTGGCCAGTACGTACAACACTGCGAACACCGTACCGACGAGCCTGTACACGCTGCTGATCGGGGGTGCGCTCAATGCTGTGCTGGTGCCGCAGCTGGTGCGGGCCCGGACGACGGAGCCCGACGGCGGGCGGGCCTACGAGCAGCGTCTGGTCACCCTCGTGGTGTGCGTGCTGGGCGTGGGGACGGCGCTGGCGGTGTGGGCGGCGCCGCAGATCGTGGGCCTGTACATGCGGGACACTCCCGACAGCCATGAGGCGTTCGAGCTGACGGTGACGTTCGCCCGGTTCCTGCTTCCGCAGATCTTCTTCTACGGCCTGTTCAGCATCTACGGGCAGGTGTTGAACGCCCGCGAGAAGTTCGGCGCAATGATGTGGACGCCGGTGCTGAACAATGTGGTGCTGGTCGGCATGTTCGCCGCCTACCTGGGGCTGATGGCGGTGCCCGACCGGGTTGAGGACATCACCGCTGGCCAGGTGCGGCTGCTGGGGATCGGGACGACAGCTGGCATCGCCGTGCAGGCCCTGGCTCTGGTCCCGTTCGCGCGGGCGGCGGGTTTCCGGTTCCGGCCACGGTTCGACTGGCGGGGCACCGGCCTGGGCAAGAGCGTCCACGCGGCGAAGTGGACGCTGCTGTTCGTCCTGGCCAACCAGGTTGCCCTGACCGTGGTCACGAACTACGCCAACGCCGCCGACCAGGAACTGCCCCAGGCTGGCGCGGGCTACTCGGCCTACACCTACGCGCAGACCATCTGGATGCTGCCGCAGTCGATCGTGACCGTGTCCCTGGTTACGGCCCTGTTGCCGCGCATGAGCCGGGCTGTCGCCGAGGGACGCATCCCGGATCTACGCGCGGATCTGTCCCGGGCGCTGCGGATCAGCGGGGTGGTCATCGTGCCTGCCGCCTTCCTCTTCCTCGCCCTGGGCCCGCAGATTTCCTCGCTGCTGTTCGCCCACGGAGCGGCCGACGCCGCCTCGGTCCGCCCGCTGGGCTACATGCTTCAGGCCTTCGGGCTCGGGCTTATCCCGTTCTCTGCCCAGTACCTTCTGCTGCGCGGCTTCTACGCCTTCGAGGACACGCGCACGCCGTTCTTCATGGCGGCGTGGATCGCGGGCGTGAACATCGCCCTGGTCACGGCCTGTCATCTGCTGATGCCCGCCCGCTGGGCGGTGGTGGGCATGGCCGGGGCCTACACCCTCTCCTATGTGGCCGGCCTCGCGCTCACCGCGTTCCTGCTACGCAGGCGGCTGGGAAGCCGTGTCGACGACGGCGGCCTGCGCCGCACCTACGTGAAACTGTTTTGCGCTGCAGGCCCGGCTGCTGGGCTGGGCTGGGCCGCAGCGCGTGCGTGCGCTGGCCTGGGAGATGGAACGTGGCCTACAGCCGTCGCATTGGCTGCCGGGGCGCTCGCGACAGCCCTGGCGTACCTCCTTCTTGCCCGGTTGCTGAAAGTCAACGAGCTCCGTCGCCTGCCCGGGATGCGTTGAGTCCGGGCAAGCGACGCCAGGGTGGGCAAGAACGCTGTCACCGATCCTTTTAGAGGTCCTACTGACCTTTCCGTTGAGTTGTCGCATCAAGCGGGAGGCCTGTTTCGGCGAGGCAACCGTCGATCAGGTGGGGTTGTCGTTGGATTTGGCGCAGGCCGCTGCGGACTGCTTCGACGAGGTGGTCGCGGTCGGTGAAGACG
>NZ_JAQYWT010000328.1:0-356 GCF_036322545.1 Streptomyces sp. SP18BB07 | reverse complement strand
GGGGGGGGGGGGGGAGGGTGCGGTTGGGGGGGCGCGGGGGGTCGCACGGGGGGTGGGGGGGGGGGGGGGTGTATCGTGGGCGCGGTTGGCCGGGGGGGGGGGGGGGGGGGTTGGGGGGGGGGGGGGGGGGGTGGGGTTGGGGGTTGGGGTTGGGGGACGGGTTGCGGGCTGTGGGGGGGGGGGAGGCGCGGGGCGGGGGGAAGTGTGTGTGGTGCGAGTTCATGCTGCCGGGCGCGTCACCAACCCCCTCGGGGTGATCCCGGTCGGCGCCCGGCTCTCCGCCGCGCTGGAGTTCTACGCCCGCCGCCCCGGCGTGCGTTTCCAGACCTTCCGGGTGCCGGTCGCCGATGTCCGGC
>NZ_JAQYWT010000327.1:0-361 GCF_036322545.1 Streptomyces sp. SP18BB07 | reverse complement strand
GGGGGGGGGGGGGGGCCGGGGGCCCCCCCCCCGCCCGCCCCCGGCCGCGCCGCGGGGTGAGACTCCGCACCCCCCCCCCCCGCCCCCCCCCGCGTCCACCCACACCCCACATAAGACCACCCACCACCCCCCCCGAATCTCATGATCCGGCGCCCCCCGAGATCTACACAACCGCGGACCCGCGGGCCGTCCACGACGCTCGTCCGATCTGTTGTCCGGGGGACCGCCCGCTCACGCTGACGGCCGGGCCCCAGCGTGCCGGCCTCCTGCAACAACGGACGAGCCAACGGCTCAGCCCCCCTCACACTACCTCTGGTGGGATTCGGTGTGGGCGTTCTCGATTCCCTGCTCGGGGAGGGCG